>NZ_JALW01000017.1:0-22411 GCF_000710795.1 Enterobacter sp. T1-1
GGGCATCAGGCCGCACAATTTTCACCCGTTCACAATTGCCAGCGTAAAGCCATCCCACCCCTTAACCCCGACCGTTTGCAGCGCGGTGGTGGTTAAGCGCGGATTGTCCCCCATCATCTCGATAAACCGGCGAACACCCTGCACGCGCTCGTCGTCGCTTTGGCCGTTAATCACTTCGCCATCGCGCACCACGTTATCGCCGATAATCACCGTGCCGGGGCGGGAGTAGTGCAACGCCCATTCGAGGTAGCCGGGATTGTTTGGCTTATCAGCATCAATAAAGATCAGGTCGAACGGCGGAACGTCGCCGAAATTTTCCAGAGAAGTCAGCGCCGGGCCTTCGATGAGTTCAATGCGTTGGTTGAGACCGGAAAGCTGAATATTCTGCCGCGCCACGCGGGCATGCGTGGAATCGGCCTCAAGCGTAATCAGCTTTCCGTCTGGCGGCAGGGCGCGCGCCATCCAGATTGAACTGTAAGCACCCAGCGTTCCGATCTCCAGAACGCGCCGCGCCTGCGTCATGCGCACGAACAGTGCCAGCAGTTGCCCCTGATTGGCCGCAACATCGTGTTCGGGGAGTCCGGCGCGCTGGTTGTTTTCCAGTACCTTGCTCAGTACCTCATCTTCAGGAATAAGCGACGAAATCATGAAATTATCAACTGCAGACCACTGTTGTTGCATAAATTGTCTCCTGAGGGGGAATCGCCGGGTGGCGGCTGCGCCTTACCCGGCCTGTGTGACGAAATCCAGTCCCGTTAAGCGCCTTCAGACATTGACCCAACCGCCGCCCAGCGCTTTATACAAATCAATCTGCGCCAGCAGCAGGTTATTTTTCACCTGCACCACGTTGGTTTGCACCGAGTAAAGTGTACGCTGTGCGTCGAGCACATCCAGATAAGATGAATAGCCGTTGCGATAGCGGTTCTGCGCAATGCGCAGCGTCTCCTGGGCCACCTCCTGCTGGGCCAGCAGTTCGCTAAGTTGTTCCTGATAACGCGTAATGGCGTCAAGGCTGTTGTTCACTTCGGCAAACGCATTGCGCACGGTTTTCTCATAGGTGTACAGCGCCTGATTACGCTGCGACTGGGAGATATCCACCTGCGCATTCAGCGCCTGGCGGTTCAGCAGCGGGGCGAGAATACTGCCGCCTGCGCTCCAGAGCTGTAACGGGTTGTCCAGCAGGCCGGAAAGGGTGCGATCCTGAATCGATCCGGTCGCTGTCAGGTTGATCGACGGCAGCAGGCTGGCGCGCGAGGCGGCAAGGCTGGCATCGGCCGCAATGAGCTGACGCTCCGCCTGAACGATGTCAGGTCGTCGGTTAAGCAACGATGACGGCAGCTGTGAAGGCAGCCTGAGCGGGGTAAGCATGCTGAAGCTTTCACTGCGCGCCACCTCGCCCGGGTTACTGCCCAGCAGCAGACTCAGGGCATTCTCTTGCTGCGCGATCTGATGCTGCAGCAGCGGCACCTGCGCCCGGGTGGCTCGCAGCTCAGAGTCAGACTGCATCAGCTCCAGGCGCGAACTGTAGCCCGTTTCAAACTGCCGTTTAGCAAGATTAAATGCCTCTTCGCGTGATTTCAGCGTGGACTCGGTGACGCGATGCTGTTCGTCAAGCGAGAGCAGAGTGACATACCCGGAGGCCACCGACGAGGCGACAGTTAAATCTGCGGCAGCGGCGGCGGCTTTTTGCGCCTCCAGCGAGGCCTGCGCGGCATTGGCCGTGCTGCGGTTGACGCCCCAGATATCCACATCATAGCTGGCGGTGAGGCTGCCTTTGTACAGCGTACTGTATACCGGTAACCCCGTGGCGGCCGATTGCGTCCGGGCGCGGGTGCCGGTTACGCCCGCATCCAGCGACGGAAACAGGCTGCCGTCAGCGGCATAGACTCTTGCCTGATACTCATTGATCCGTTCGCGGGCGATCAGCACGTCGCTGTTATTTTTCAGCGCCTGATCCACATAGCGGTTGAGATTGTTGTCGTGAAAATTTCGCCACCAGAGTTGTTCTGGCGCGCTGGCAGGGCCGGATGCCGCCCGCCACTGGGCAGGAATATGCAGTGACGGTTGGGCAGGTTTTACATCCACCGACTGGCATCCGGCAAGCAGAACGGCAACCAGCAGGCTGGCTAGCGGGCGAAGGGTCATTGCTTCGCCTCCCGCGTATCAATGGTCACCTGTACCGACATGCCAGGACGTAGCAGTGCTGACTCTTCAGGTTTACCCAGCACTTCGATACGCACCGGAATACGCTGGGCGATTTTGACAAAGTTCCCGGTGGCGTTATCCGGCGTGATGGCGCTGAATTCGACGCCGGTCGCCGGGGAGATGCTCTCCACGCGGCCCTGATAGGCTTTATTATTGAGCGCATCGACGGTAAATTTCACCGGCTGGCCCACGCGCAACTCCGCGAGCTGGGTCTCTTTAATATTGGCGATCACCCAGTGCTGCGGCGGTACCAGGGTGGTGAGATGGGTCCCGGCCGTGACATACGCGCCCAGACGCACCGCGATCTGCCCCAGCTGGCCGTCACGCGGCGCCACAATGCGGGTGTTTTGCAGGTCGATTTGTGCCAGCTCCAGCGCCGCTTTGGCGTTTTCCACATCCGCCTCCAGCGCACCGCGATTCACAATCACCGTCTGCAGATCCTGGCGCGACATTTCAAGCGTCGCTTTGGCCTGCTCAATATCGGCGCTGCCCTGGGCCGCGCTCGCCAGCGCCGCGTCGCGTTCGCGGATGGAGAGCGATCCGTCAGCCGTCAGGTCTTTCACCCGCTTTAAATCCGCCTGGGTTTTCAGACTCTGGGCGCGGGCATTTTTCAGCGCAGCGTCATTTTTTGCGATGACGGCTTCAGCGCTTTTACGCTGCTGGAGATTGTTATTCAGGGCGGCAATTTTCATCGCCAGCTGCGCCTCGGCCTGATGTACCCGCTGGCGATAGATACGGTCATCGATCTGCAGCAGCAGCTCGCCTTTTTTAACCTGCGCGAAATCCTGTACCTTCACCTCGGTGATATAGCCATTTACCTGTGGGCTGATAAACGTGGTCTGGCCGCGCACGTAAGCGTTATCGGTAAACTGCGCGTGGCGGGTAAACGGCGGCAGCTGCCACGCGTAAAGGATCACCAGCACGCCGACAATACCGATTGCCGCGGCGGTGAAAACGGAAACAATGCGCACATTTTTGCGGGTGTTGGCCTGCTCTTTGGCGGCATCCTGCTGACTCATAAACTCTCCAGAAATATTTCAATTATTTGTTGCCGGTGGCGTTCTTAAGCGCCATACGGGCAGTGATGCGCAGGCGCAGCAAGCGCCATAAAATCCAGATCAGCGTGGCCGCGGCAATACTCGCGGTCAGTAAATAGGTGTCGTTGTAAGCCAGAATGTTTGCCTCAAGCGCGGTCACCGTCTGCAACTGGGTGATCGCCTGTGTGCCCAACAGGGCGCTGTCGCCAATCAGGCTTTTGTACATCTGGGTATAAAGCTGAATCCGCTCGTTAACCAGCGGATTGAGCGTGGTGAGCTGGTCCGCCAGCAGGCTGGAGTGATACTTTTCGCGCCAGGTCTGGAAGGTACCGAGAATAGCCGAGCCCAGCAGGCCGCCGAGGTTCTGGCTCATGCCGAACATTACCGAGAAGCTCACCAGATTACGCGGGTCGGCGATGACGCCGCCAATGGCGGCCAGCATCGCGGGGGCGAGGAAGAAGGCACTGCCAAAGCCCAGCAGGAACTGGCTGAGCATCAGTTGATCCGGGCGCGTCAGGTTGTTGGACTGGCTGTCCAGCAGCGAGGCGACAATCATCAGCACCAGGGAGGTGATAATCGGCCATGCCAGTTTGGTCGGCTTAATGGTCAGACAGCTGGTGACGATCCCGCAGACGATCCCGGCAAATATGGACCACGCCAGGTGCGTCATCTGCTCGTTCTGTAACCCCACGTACTGCAGCCAGCCGATGACGCCGGTGTTTTGCTCGGCCAGCACGATGCGGATCAGCAGCATAATCAACCCAAGGCGCACAATACTGCCGCTCGACAGCCAGCGGGTGTTCAGCAGCGGGTTACTGCGGTTATGTTCAAACACGATGGCGGAAACAATCAGCACCAGCGAGAGCGCCAGCGACCAGCCGATCCACGGCGCTTCAAACCACCAGTCCAGACGGCCCAGCGACAGCACCGCGCACAGCAGCGCCATCCCCGGTGCCAGTAAAAAGAAGGTGATAAAGTCTTTTTTCTCAAAGACCTTACGCCGATCGCCCGGCGGCAGTTTCAGCGCAATCACGCACGCCAGCGAGATGAGGGCCAGCCCCAGCTCGAAGAAATAGAGCCCGCGCCACTCATCAAGCTGCAACAGCTCGGTTGAAAAGAGTCGCGCCAGCGGAATGGCCAGTGACGAGCCGGTGATGCCAATGGTCAACGCCTTCAGGCGGTGTTTCGCCGGCCAGGCCTGGATCTGGTAATAAATGCCCAGCGAGCTGAGCGCGGCGGCCACCATCCCGTGCGCGGCGCGCACCATCAGCGCCGAGCTAAGATCGTTGACAAACAGGTGGAAAAAAGTGACCAGCACATACAGCACCAGAAAACCTTCGGTGAAGGCGCGCAGACCGTACTGCTGGCGGAATTTCACCAGCAGCAGGTTAATGGAGATATTAGTCATTACATAGACCGCTGGTAGCCAGGCGATCTCGGTTGACCAGGCGCCAAAGGTGCCCTGCAAATTTTGCAGGTTGGCGGTGACTACCGCATTCCCCAGGGCGCCCGTCAGGCAAACCAGCAGACCGACAACGCCATAGGCAATCCGCTTTGGCGTACTGTGCTCCGGCGTGGAGGGGGAACCCAGCAGGGCGGGTTTCTCGTGTGGCTGCCACTCGCGAGGAGCATAAGGGTCGCGTTCGGGCAGGCGCATAACGTCGTTTACCTTTGATAAAATGGAAGAATTAACAGGCTGGCGATTCTACGTCTGCCGTAAAACATAATACAAGTGAATATGATTTACGCATGTTAATCAAATGTTGAACTGAAGGTTTTAGGAAAAAGAGCGGCCTTATCTCTGGCACTTTAGGAATCAACGCCTGTTTTGACGCGACAAGTGCGGTACGCTAATCCAAATGCTGTAAGGAGGTTATGATGATACCGACAATTTTTCCCTGTTTGCCCGGCAGCACGCTCAGTGCCGTAAACACGGTTGGGCAGTGGCTGGCGCAGGATGACCTGCAACCGGGTCAGTCCGTGGATATGGTGATTCTGGCGGGGAATGCCGTCATTCCAACCATCGAAGCTGCCTGCCGTCTGGCGGCGGAGCAGGGGGTGCCCATGATCATTAGCGGAGGCATCGGACACTCCACCACTTTTCTCTATGCCGCGATTGCGAAACATCCGCGCTATCACACCATTCCCACCACGGGCCGGGCAGAGGCGGCTATCCTGGCGGATATCGCCCGTGAATTCTGGCAGATCCCGGCCGACCGGGTGTGGGTGGAAGATCAGTCAACGAACTGCGGGGAGAACGCCCGCTTTAGCCGCGAATTAATGAAGCACCATCAGTTTGCCCCTGAAAGGGTGCTGGTGGTGCAGGATCCAACCATGCAGCGCCGTACCATGGCAACGTTCGCCCGCGTGTGTCGAGACGAACCCGTATCGCCGGAATGGGTGAGCCACGCGGGCTTTACGCCCGTCCTGCAAAACGGCGACGATGGGCTGGAGTTCAGCGATTCCGGAGAAGGGCTATGGCCGGTGGAACGCTATTTGTCGCTGGTGCTGGGGGAACTGCCGCGCCTTCGCGACGATGTTAACGGTTACGGTCCGGCAGGACGCGATTTTATTGCCCACGTGGAGATACCTGATGAGATTGCGGCGGCATGGAATATCTTACGCAACGATGTCATTTTGACCGATGCGCTGGTAAGCCGATCCCTGTTGTGAATGTGGACGCAAAAAAATACCGGGCCAGCGTTTGCCGCTGACCCGGTATTGAACAAAGCGCGAAAAATTACAGATAAACCAGCGTCATGGTGTTCTGGCCGTCCAGCGCGGTATCGTCGGTAATGGCCAGGGTGGAGGTATCCCAAATCACCAGGTTGGTCACGAAGTTAAAGTTAGCCGTGGTGATAGCCAATGGGGTGGTGGTGCCGGTTTGAGCAAAGGTGGTAGTCTGGAATGCATCGCTACGCGGAATGCAACTTTTCTTCCATTTAGTTGCAGACCAGTCGTGGTTGTTCGCAATACAGTCAACACTTTTACCGTCTACGGTGGCATCCGTCATCCACATGCCGTAGTTACCAATCTTTTTCCCGTCGTTCGTCATACCGACGCCGTAGGTATAATATTTTGTTGTTATATTCGTATTACCCGCAATATCAACCGGCAGCTGCGCGTTGCTGTCGCCGCGGTTATCGGTGATGGTAAAACCTACTTTTGTTGGCGCGGTGCAGTTAATGGATACAGGTATCTGTTTCTGACCGATTTTATTATTGGATGTTTCGGATAACTCGCCCAGGCGAATAAAGCCGTAATCGAGAACACCGCCGTTACCCAGCTCAGCAGTACATGCTGAGTTGGTTAATGTACCTTTAACCTGCATAACAGCCGTTCCGGATGCAAAAACTGATGAGGTGCTAATCGCGATGGCCGTAGCCAGAATGACTTTTTTCATCCTTGATTTCCTTTTCTTGAATATAAGACGTGCGGGAATGATAATTGAGCGCTGCGATGGCGCTCCCATTCACCTGGCGGGAATAATATTTATTATTATGTTTTTGGTATATTTATTAAAAATGAATTTAATTTGTAGAAAAACTAAAGGCGTGCGAAAGCGACAAATAAAAGAAAGCCTTTTATTTGCTGTATGAATATAATCGATGAAAGTACCGGTTCAGGCGAAAGCTGAACCGGTATAAGCAAATTACATGATTAGAGGTATTCCAGCGTCATTGTCGCCTGACCGTCGAGAGGGGTGTCGTCGGTAATGGCCAGCGATGTGGTATCCCGAATCATCAGGTTAGTGACAAAGTTGAAGTTAGCGGTGGTGATGGCGATAGGTACCTCCGTTCCGGTTGCTGCAAAGGAGGTGGTGGAGAACTCATCGCTGCGAGGAATACCGGATTTACGCCACTTAGTCGCTTCCCAGTCATGGTTATTTACTACGGCGTCTACCGTGTTGCCATCCGCCGTGATGTCCGTCATCCACATGCTGTAGTTACCAATTTTTACGCCTTCGGTCGTGGTGCCCACGCCGTAGGTATAATATTTCACTGACTGGTTTAAGTTACCACCAATATCCAGCGGCAACTGTGCGTTGCTGTCGCCACGGTTATCAAGAATGGTAAAGCCCACTTTGGTTGGCGCAGTACAGGTAATGGTGACAGGCACCTGTTTTTCACCCAGCTTGTTATTTTCCGTTGCAGAGAGTTCTCCGAGGCGAATATAGCCGTAGTCAATACCCCCGCCGTTGCCGATAGAAGGCGAACAGGCCGCATTGGTCAGAGTCCCTTGTACTTTTAATACAGCGGTAGGTTCTGCGAAAGCTGATGCGCTGGCCAGTGCAATTAATGAAGCCAAAATAACTTTTTTCATTGTTGTTCCTTAACAATTTTATTGGTGGTGTTTGTTTTAACAGACCGCTTGCCTGTCTTGTGATTTATATTATTGGGAGTGTTTATGAAATTAAAGCAAGCATATTTAAAACTTCATTTTAGAAGTTCTAATGATAATTAAGGTGTGATTCAAAAATTCCGTGAATAATTTTACTCTGAAAAACAGATGATAAAGAGGAAGCGGTGCGGTAAGGGAGAGCGACGGATGGTATGACCACCCGTCAGCGTTATTAAAGTGCGGCGTATTTATCAAGCGTGCGCACCAGCTGCGTCACAAAGCCATACTCGTTGTCATACCAGGCGACGGTTTTAACCAGTTGCAGTTCGCCCGCCTCGGTCACTTCGGTCTGAGTGGCGTCAAACACCGAGCCAAAGTGCGAGCCAATGACATCTGACGACACAATCTCTTCATCGGTATAGCCAAAGGATTTATTCCCCTGCGTCGCTTTTTTCAGTGCGGCATTCACCTCTTCAACGGTGACTTTTTTGCCCAGAATGGCGACCAGTTCCGTTACCGAGCCGGTTTTCACCGGTACGCGCTGGGCATGACCTTTCAGTTTGCCGCTGAGGGCCGGGATCACCAGGCCAATCGCTTTGGCAGCACCCGTGGTGTGGGGAATGATGTTCTCCGCCGCCGCGCGTGAGGCGCGCAGATCTTTCCCGCGCGGACCATCCACCAGCGCCTGGGTACCGGTGTAGGCGTGAATGGTGGTCATGGTGCCCACCTTAATCTCAAAAGCATCGTGCAGGGCTTTTGCCAGCGGGGCGAGGCAGTTGGTGGTGCAGGAGGCGACAGAGATAATGGTATCACTGGCGTCAATGGTGTCGTCGTTAACGTTAAACACAATGGTTTTCATCTCACCTGCCGGCGCGGAGATCAGGACCTTTTTGGCGCCAGCATCCAGATGCGCTCTGGATTTTTCTTCCGACGTATAAAAACCGGTGCATTCCACGACGATATCCACCCCAGCGGCTTTCCACGGGATATGTCTGGCCTCTTTCTCGGCGTACACCGCGATGGTTTTACCGTCCACAATCAGCGCGTCTTCGGTGAAATCCACGCTCCACGGGAAGCCGCCGTAGTTAGAATCATGCCGGAGCAGATAGGCCAGTACTTTGGGAGAGGTGAGGTCGTTAATGGCGACGACGGTGTTGCTGTCCTGGGTTTCAAGAAGTCGACGAAGTACCAGGCGTCCAATGCGTCCAAATCCGTTAATGCCAATTTTACTCATGGTTTTCTCCTGTAAACGTGTCGATGCGACAGTTTGAACTTATCCAGGCTTAGACCATGAGGGGCGGGGCAGCAATTGAAGATGCTTCATGCCCCGGGAAGTATTTGAAAATCCATACAGAAAAGTTAATGAATTTTTAAGGAAAGGTCGTTATGTTGGCGCGGTAACTGTTTTTTATCGGAAAATCACATGCGCACTAAATATACAGGCCTGCAAATCGGCATTCACTGGCTGGTGTTTCTGTTAGTTATCGTCGCCTACTGCGCCATGGAGTTCAGAGGCTTCTTTCCGCGTACCGACCGACCGCTGATCAATATGATCCACGTCTCATGCGGGATCGCTATCCTGGTATTGATGGTGACACGTCTGCTGGTGCGCCTGAAGTTCCGCGCGCCGCCGATTGAGCCGAAACCGAAAGCGATGATCACAGGCCTTTCGCATCTGGGGCATCTGGTGATTTATCTGCTGTTTATTGCTTTGCCGCTGATTGGCCTGGTGATGATGTATAACCGTGGAAACGACTGGTTTGCCTTTGGCATCGCCATGCCGCACGCGGCGGAATCCAACTTTGATCTGGCTGATGGGCTAAAAGAGTGGCACGAGACGCTGGCGAACCTCGGCTATTTTGTCATTGGCCTGCACGCAGCGGCGGCGCTGATGCATCACTATTTCTGGAAAGATAATACGCTGCTGCGCATGATGCCGAAAAAGCGGCAATAGCCCTCAACACTTTTGCCGCCTTTCTCGCCGGGTGGCGCTGCGCTTACCCGGCCTACAGAACCCGTTTTTTATTGCAGCAGAGCACGCTCTTCAGCTGTTAATGCCAGCCCCTGCGTTGACCCGGTCTCTGACGATTTCACCGCCGCTTCCAGTACCGCCATCACCGCTAACGCCTCGACAGGATGAACCGGATTGGCAATCTTCCCGAGCAGAGCATCGCGCACATTAATGTAATACTGGCGCTGATCGCCTTTCGGCGTGGTAATGGTCTGCGGCGCACCGTCAGCCCCAAAGAACACCATACTGTCGCTATCCTCACCCCAGGTTTCACTTCCCGGAACGATGCCAGTCAGCAGCTGGGCTTCCTGCTGATCGATACGGGCCTTCACTACGCTGCCCTTATCCCCATGGACGGTAAAGCGCGCGGTACCCCCGGCGACCAGCATGCTGGCGTGCAAAATAACCTTATGATCAGGGTAGTTTAAGACCACATGCGCCCAGTCGTTCACTTCTGCGCCGTCGCGCAGCGTCGCGATATTCCCTTGCACCGAGTGAGGCAGACCAAAGAGCTGTAGCGTCTGGTCGATCAGGTGCGGCCCCAGGTCAAACCACAGTCCGCTTCCCGGTACGTTCTGTTCTCTCCAGCGCACGCGCACTTCCGGGCGGAAGCGGTCAATGTGCGACTCAAACAGTTTCACCTTCCCGAGGGTGCCCTGTGTGATAACGTCCTTAATGCCCAGGAAATCACTGTCCCAGCGGCGGTTGTGGAACACGGAGAGCAGAAGCTGCTTTTCATCCGCCAGGGCAATAAGATCGCGCGCTTCCTGCATATCGAGCGTGAAGGGTTTATCCACCACCACGTGTTTTCCGGCGTTCAGGGCCAGCGTGGCCAGCGGGGCATGGGTGGCGTTAGGGGAGGCGATCACCACCAGGTCAATATCAGGGTGCGTAATGGCCTCTTCCGGGGTAGCAACCACCTGTACGTCCGGCAGATCGCGCTTAACTTTTTCCTCATCACGGGAGGAAACCACCGCCAGCGTAAGCCCGTCCACAGACTGGATGAGCGGGGCATGGAAGGTTTTACCGACAAAACCATACCCGATCAGCGCAATGTTGATTGTCTTCATTTTACTCATGACCTTCTCCACGTTAATGAGCGCAAACCGTGACGGGCACGGTGCTCTGGTCCCCAAGCTCAGGCCAGGGACGATCTAAATACAGTTGATGAATTTCGTCTAACCCGCACACCAGGTACGGCTCACAGCGGTTGACTTTCAGATGGTCTGCGACGATCCAGTGCGTCTGGCTGGCGGCAAGCATCGCCCGTTTGACTTCTGCATCGGCTTCCGTCCCGGCACTCAGACCGAGTGATGAATGAAGGGCGCAGGCGCCAAGGATGGCGATATCCGCCCGATACCGTGAAAGCAGGGAGAGGGTGGCACCGCCAGCAAACAGGCGTTGCTTCTGATCCCATTTCCCGCCGAGCAGGATCAGCTCGATATCCTCCCGGTCGCTAAAAGCGTGGGCGATATCCAGCGAGGTGGTGATCACCGTCAGCGGCCCCTGAAGAAAAGAGGCCACCGCCATGACCGTACTGCCCGCATCCAGAAACAGCGTAGAGCCCGGCGGAACCTGCTGTGCCACCTGTTTTCCCAGCCGCTGCTTGGTCGCCGGCAGGAGCGTATTTCTGCCCTGGCGATTCATGGCCGAAAGATTGAGCGCGATAGCGCCTCCGTGGTTCTTCTGCGCCAGCCCTTGTTTTTCGAGGTCCGTGAGATCGCGGCGAATGGTATCCGCAGAGACCTGCAGCTTTTCTGCCAGCTCAGTGATGCTGGCCTGTCCCTGCTCGCTGATGATCTCGAGCACATATTTTTGACGCGCGGTTTTGTGCATGGCAGCAATCCTGCAAAATGTCGCAATAGTTCGCATAATACAGCATTTTGTCGCAGAGAAAAGGGCAACCACACATTAGTTCAGTTGCGTGATAATTGAGCTGTTATTGATTAAATATAAGTGAACGGTTTCTAAGGGTAATCAATATGTTATGACGATGTTTTATCTGGCTGTTTGGACTTTGTAACCAGTTAATTTCGCTTTACTGGTTTGTTGTTCTATTAAGAAACTATTTAAACCAATAAAATTCCTAAAAAATGCATTTGCTAGGTTTTTTATGCCAATAAATAGGGCGGCGCTACTTAAGTTGACATTTCTTTGAAAATCTTTGTGTCTGACGCGCGTGGAAATTAACGCAAAAATGTACATCCGGGTATTTTTAAATTTCACTTAAATAACAATGACTTTATTAGTTTCATTTGAAAGGCCATTTTTAAGAGTTTGTCCAGAAACCCCATGATTTTTCTTAATTGTAACACCACATTAACATTGTGGGTGTAGTTGCCTATACCACATTTTGTTATGCTGCGAATCAGTTAAGAAGTAAGCAAATTCTTAATTCATATTAGGCTAAGGTCGGCTCTCATCTCCAATGGAAATGGGTATGGGAGCTATTACCCGAAATTCAGTACGGGGGATTAATAATATTTTTCTGATTATCTATACCTCTTTTTGGGTAAAGGGTTAAACCATTCGCAGGCTCAGGGAGATATAAATGATGAGAGAGCGAAATTATAAGTGGGTCCGATTATCCGCAGTGCTGGTGTTAATTTCGGCATGCATTAATACGACCTATGCCAATAGCGGCGCGTTGGGTTTTGCCACGGTGCCGACGACAACATTAAAAGAAAGTATTCTTTTTGCCATCGATCGCGATCCGTCGGTCAGCCAGCAGGCGGCACAATTGGGTATTGGTCAGGCGCAAATAGATGAAGCACGTAGCGGATGGATGCCGCAAATATCGCTGAACGGCAGTACGGGCCATAGCCAAACCACCGATTCCAGCGGTTCACTGAGAAATTCAGCGGCATGGGGATTAAGCCTTACGCAGCTCATTTATGACTTTGGCAAGACGAATAACAGCATCAGCCAGTCTTCAGCGCGACGCGATAGCTATCGCTATCAGCTGATGGAGACGCTCACCGCCGTGGCGGAAAAAACCGCGCTGAGCTACGTGGAGGTCAGACGTTATAGCGATCTGTTGCAGGCGGCTAAAGAGAATGTGCAGGCCCTCAAAAACGTGGAGCAGCTGGCGAAACTGCGCGCGGATGCAGGCGTAAGCTCAACCTCCGATGAGCTCCAGACACGCACGCGGATCGCCGGTATGCAGGCGACGGTGGAGCAGTACAACGCCGCGCTCAACAGCGCCCGCGCAAGGCTCGCGGTGTTGACGGGCATGCAGGCTGAAGCCTATTCACCGGTCCCTGAGAAGCTTGCCGTAGAGCAGAATGCCGTCAACCAGATCGATTACTCGCTGATACCGGCGGTCATGGCCGCGCAGAATATGGAGCGTTCAGCCCAGTATGGGGTGGAAACCGCAAAATCTCAGCACTGGCCAACGTTAAGCCTGAAAGGGGGCCGCACGCGCTATGAGTCGGATAACCGCGCTTACTGGGATGACCAGATCCAGCTCAATATCGATGCACCGCTGTATCAGGGCGGTGCCGTTTCGGCACGCGTTCGTCAGGCTGAAGGCACCAGGGCGATGGCCTCCTCTCAGGTCGATCAGGCGCGGTTTGATGTGCTGCAAAAAGCCTCCGTCGCGCAGGCAGACTGGACCGGCGCGCGTGGAAGAATGGCCGCCGGAAGCTTACAGCTTGAAAACGCGTTACGTGCCCGCGCGGTCTACAAAAACGAATACACCCTGAGCAAGCGGAGCATTAATGATTTGCTCAGCGTAGAACAGGATGTCTGGCAGGCCACGTCTGCCAAAATAATGGCCGAATATGATGGCTGGAGCGCGGCAATTAATTACGCCTCTGCTGTTGATAATCTCATGACGCTTATTGGAGTAGAAAAAAACGCTGCCGCAAAATTACCCGATTTGAGTTGAAAAAAGCCGCGCCTTTCTGCGCGAAATAAATCTGAAAATAATGGGTGAAATTTCCCAGGGATAGCTACATCCATCTGGTGGACATATCCACAGGAATCCGAGCACCTGCAAGGAGAGAAATATGAGTAACGTAAAAGTTGTAGATGTCATCATTCGCAAGACAGCGGAGAAAACGAAATTAACCGGCGAAGGAAATCTGTCGGTCTCCATTTCCTCTCCGAGCGTGATTGAAATCCAGGGTTCTGCACAGGACGTGGTGCGTTACGTCCGCCAGGGGAAAGACCTTCTCATTTATATGAAAGATGGCAGCGTTATTCGCTGCAATAACTATTTCGTTGAAGATCCTGAAACCCATAACCAGTCTGAACTGGTATTTAACGATAATCAGGAATTAACACATATCTCTTTTGCCGATGCCGGGGAAGCGTCAGGCGCAGCCGTTACTGAATTAACCGCGCAAGCCACACCGATTAGCAGCATTGAACCTTTCCTGACCCAGGAGAGCATATTGAGCGATGCGCCATGGGGCTGGATTGCGGGGGCGGCGTTAGGCGGCGGTGCTATTGGGGCACTGCTGGCTCACGGTGGCGACGGCGAAACAAAAACAAAAGTTATTGATAATACGAAAGAAGTTGAGAGCGCAACGCCAACCTTCATGCTCACCGATCTTGCGGGAGACAAGCAGGGCGTGCTGAGTGCAAATGCGATCACCGACGATAACACGCCAACCTTTAGCGGTACCGGGCAACCGGGCGCGACCATTCAGATCAAAGACAGCAGCGGCAATACGCTTGCCAGCGCGATGGTCAGTAAAGACGGCACCTGGACGGTAAAACTGCCGACCCAGACAGACGGGGAACATACCTGGTCAGTCGTGCAGATCGACGGCAGTAAAACGACCTCCGCAGGCAGCATCACCGTGACCGTTGATACTGCCGTGGCGAGCGTGACGCTGGCAACCACGGCGGGGGATAACGTCATCAACGCCAGCGAGCAGTCCGCAGGCTTTACGCTTTCCGGTGCCAGCAAGAACCTGGCGCAGGGAACAGAGCTGACCGTTACGCTGAACGGCAAATCCTATACGGCTGAGGTGGGTGCAAACGGCGCATGGAGTGTGAAGGTGCCTGCGGCGGATGCGCAGGCGCTGGGCGACGGTACCTGGACGGTGAACGTCAGCGGCAAGGACGCGGCGGGCAATACCATGAACGGCAGTCAGACGATTGGCGTGGATACTGCGGCACCGACCATCGCGGTCGATACTGTCGCGCAGGACAATATTATCAATGCCGCTGAACACCATCAGCCGCTGACGCTGAGTGGGAAAACCACGGCGGAAGCAGGTCAGATTGTCACGGTGACAGTGAACGGTAAAAACCATACCGCCACGGTGGGCAGCGACGGTACCTGGTCCGTCACGCTGCCATCCAGCGAGGTGCAGTCGCTGGCGAATGGCGAACACACCCTGACGGTGAACGTCAGCGATAAAGCCGGGAACGGGTCATCCACCCAGGCGCATTTCACCGTGGATACTGTCGCCCCGGTCGTGACCATCAATACCGTCGCGGGCGACGATATTCTCAACACCAGTGAGCAGGGCCAGGCGCAGATTATTTCCGGCCAGGCGACCGGAGCCGCAGCAGGCGATGTGGTCACCGTGACCGTTGGCGGCCAGAGCTTTACCGGCGTGGTGCAGGCGAACGGCAGCTGGAGCGTAGGCGTACCGGCGTCAGTCATTGGCGCGCTGGGGGAAGGTAACCACAGCATTGCGGTTTCGGTGACCGATGCGGCGGGCAATACCGGTAACGCCACCCACGGCATTACCCTGAGCGGTAACCCACCGGAATTCACCTTGAATGCCATCAGCCAGGATAACGTGCTGAACGCGCAGGAGGCGATGCAGCCGCTGAGCCTGAGCGGCACCAGCAACCTGCCAGACGGCAGCGTGGTAAACGTCACGCTGAATAACGTGAGCTATCAGGCCACCGTTAATAACGGCATCTGGTCAGTTCAGGTGCCGGTGTCTGACGTTCTGAACCTGGCGAACACCCTGTACACCGTCAGCGTGAGCGGCACCGATGCCGCCGGTAACAGCGGCTCCGCCGAAGCGACGCTGCTGGTGGATACCGTGCTGCCGCAGGTGATTATCAATACCTTCGCCGGTGACAACCTGGTCAACAATGCTGAAGTGGCGGTGGATCAAACCCTGAGCGGGCGCGTCACCGGCGCGGCGGCGGGCGACACGGTCTCTGTTTCGGTGGGCGGTAAGAGCTACACCGCTACAGTAGGCAGCGATCTGACCTGGAGCGTGACCATTTCGTCAGCCGATCTGAAGGCCTTTGGCGACGGATCGTTAACCTTTACCGCTTCTGTCACCAACGCCCACGGCAACACCGGCAGCGGCGAGCGTGATATCAACATCAACGCCGAGCTTCCTGGCCTGCGGGTGAATACCATTTCTGGCGATGATGTGATCAACGCCATCGAGCAGCAGCAGGATCTGACCGTGACCGGCTCCAGTACCCACCTGGCAGCGGGCACGCACGTCACCGTCACCATCAACGGCGTCGAGTATGCCGCCGTGGTCAACGCCAACGGCAGCTGGCAAATCGGCGTCCCGGCGTCCGATCTGCAGGGCTGGACGGCCGGAGATATCACCGTTCACGTCAGCGCGACAGATGCCTGGGGAAATACCGTTTCAGCTGAGCACCCCATCGAGCTGGATCTGAACGCCGTGGCGGTGACCATCGATACCGTCAGCAGCGATGACATGCTGAATGCGGCTGAAAAAGGCGCCGATCTTGTGCTGTCGGGCCAGACGCAGGGCGTAGAGGCCGGGCAGACCGTGGTGGTGAAATTCGCCGACCAGACCTTTACCGCGCAGGTGCAGCAGGATGGCTCCTGGAGCCTGACCGTGCCGGCCAGCGCCATGGAGACGCTGATTGACGGACGCGCGCAGGTCAGCGTCAGCGTGACGAACGTCAGCGGCAACAGCGCCGACGCGTCGCGCGTGGTGACCGTGGATACCTTACCGCCGTCCATTACGATCGATAACCTGACCGATGACAACATCATTAATGCGGCCGAAGCGCAGCAGGATCTGATCTTAAGCGGCAGCAGCAATGCTGAGGCGGGACAGACGGTTACCGTTACGCTGAACGGCAAGCACTATCAGACCACCGTCCAGAGTGACGGGACCTGGACGGTGAACGTACCGGCTGCGGATGTCGGCGCTCTGACTGACGGCACCGTCACGGTAACGGCAACCGTGAGTGACGTGGCAGGCAACAGCAGCAGCGAAGATCGCGTTGGGCTGGTGGATGCGACCGTCCCGCAGGTAACCATTAACGATTTTGTCACCGACACCAATACCGTTAACCAGCTCGCACATTCACAGGCGCAGATCCTGAGCGGGTCGGTCACCGGTGCGGCAGCGGGTGACCTGGTGACCATCACCCTGAATAACGTGGAGTACACCACCGTGGTGGATGCGGCGGGGAACTGGAGCCTCGGCCTGCCAGCCTCCGTTGTACAGGGGCTGACAGACGGGACCTGGACCGTTAACGTCTCGGTGACCGATCGCTCCGGTAATACCGGCAGTAGCGCAGTAGACGTAGTGGTCAACACCGTGACGCCGGAAATCGCTATCAATACCCTGGCGGTGGATGATGTGATCAATGCGACTGAGAAAGGCGAGGATCTGCTGCTTTCCGGGACCAGCAACCAGCCGGAAGGGACGACGATTGCCGTTAGCCTTAACGGCATCACCTACACCGCGACCACCGACGCCATTGGCAACTGGAGTGTCACCGTGCCTGCCTCTGCGGTCAGCGCGCTGGGCGAGGCACATTACACCGTGACTGCCAGCGTCACCGACAGCGTGGGCAACAGTGCCTCAACCACGCACGATGTGCTGGTGGACAGCTCGCTGCCGGTTGTGACCATCAACGCGCTGGCGGGCGATAACATCGTTAACGCGGCGGAAGTGGCGGCGGGGCAGACGTTGACCGGTAAGGTTACCAATGCTGCTTCAGGTGACACTGTCACCATTATGCTCGGCGGCCAGACCTACACCACCACGGTTCAGGACGATCTCACCTGGAGCCTGCCGTTAACCCAGAGCCAGTTAACCGCGCTCGGCAACGGTGAACTGACCGTATCGGCCAGCGTCACCAACGTGCACGGCAACACCGGCTCTTCCTCGCTGGACTTCACCATCGACGCCCAGCTGCCGGGCCTGCGTATTGATACGGTCGCAGGCGATGACGTCATCAATATCATCGAGCACGGTCAGAACCTGATTGTGTCGGGCACCAGTACCGATCTGGCGGCAGGCAGCACCGTTACCGTCACCATCAACGGCAAGGATTATTCCGCCTCGGTACTGGCGGACGGCACCTGGCAGGCGGCCGTGCCTGCGGTGGACGTCTCCCAGTGGGCTGACGGTTCACTGACCATCAGCGCCAGCGCGCAGGACACCTCCGGCAACCCGGTCACGATTGGCACCGTCGTTGATGTGGATCTCAGCCCGGTCGCCATTAGCATTAACAGCGTGACCGCTGACAACGTGCTGAACGCGGCGGAAAAAGGCGAAGACCTGGTGCTCAGCGGCACCTCGGCCAACGTTGAGGCGGGACAGACCGTGACCGTTACCCTGGGCGGGAAAACGTATACGGCGACGGTAGACGCCAACGGCGACTGGACCACCACCGTTCCGGCAGCGGATCTGAGCAGCCTGAAGGACGGCGATGCCAGCGTGCAGGTGAGCGTGACCAACGTTAACGGCAACAGCGCATCGGCGGGGCGCGAGTACAGCGTGGATACCACCGCGCCGACGGTCACCCTCAATACCATCAGCGGTGACAACATCCTGAATGCGGCAGAGGCGGCGCAGGATCTGACCCTCAGCGGTACCTCCACCGCCGAAGCGGGCCAGACGGTGACCGTGGCATTCAATGGCAACACCTATACCGCGCAGGTGCAGGCAGACGGCAGCTGGACGCTCGACGTCCCGGCGGCCGATCTGGCGGGCATCGCCGACGGTAATGCCACGGTCACGGCATCCGTTTCTGATAAAGCCGGCAACCCGGCGAGCACCGATGCGGCCGTGCTGGTGGATACCACCGTGCCGCAGATCGTGTTTGACGTTGTGGCGGGTGATGACATCCTGAATATCGCCGAACACGGCCAGGCGCTGATCGTCTCCGGTAAGGTCACGGGTGCCCAGGCGGGAGACGTGATTACCGTCACCCTCAACGGCAAAGACTACACCGCCATGCTGGACGCCTCCGGGAACTGGAGCACCGGCATTCCGGCCACGGACGTCGGCGCGCTGGTAAGCGGCGATCAGACCCTCTCGGCAACCCTCACCGATAAAGCGGGTAACAGCACCACCGCCACGCATGATGTTACGGTCTCCCTGACCGCGCCGGTTATCGCCATCAACACCCTTGCGGGCGATGACGTGATTAACGCGATCGAAAAGGGCGACGATCTGCTGCTCTCCGGCACCAGCAATCAGCCGGACGGCACCGCCATCACCGTAACCCTGAACGGTATCAGTTATACCGCCACCACCGACGCCAGCGGCAACTGGAGCGTGACCGTTCCGGCAGCCAACGTCGCTGCACTGGGCGAAGCGAGCTACACCGTGACGGCGAGCGTGACCGATACGGCAGGCAACAGCGCGAGCGCAAGCCATAACGTGCTGGTGGACAGCGCGCTGCCGGTTGTCACCATTAATGCGGTTGCCACCGACGACGTCATTAACGCTGCGGAAGTGGCGTCTGGCCAGACGCTGAGCGGGAAAGTGAGCGGTGCCGCGAGCGGTGACACTGTCACGATTTCCATTGGCGGCAACAACTATACGACAACCGTTCAGGACGATTTAAGCTGGTCGGTGAATGTGCCGTCTGACGTGTTAACCGCCATTGGCAACGGGGACCTGACCGTGACGGCCAGCGTCACCAACGGCCACGGCAACACCGGTTATGGCGAGCGTGACATCACCATTGATGCCAACCTGCCGGGCCTGCGTGTGGACACCGTGGCGGGCGACGATGTGATTAACAGCATCGAGCACGGGCAGAACCTGATTATCACCGGTACCAGCGAGGGGCTGAGCGCTGGCTCGGCGCTGACGGTCACCGTCAACGGTAAAACCTACGCGGCCACGGTGCTGGCAGACGGCACCTGGACGGCAGCGATCCCTGCCGCAGACGTCAGCGCGCTGAATGCGGGCACGGTTACCGTGACCGTTGACGGCCAGAGCAGCGCCGGTAACCCGGTGACTATCAGCCATGACGTGACCGTGGATCTGGCGACCGTGGCTATCAGCATTGACGCCATTGCCACCGATGACGTGATCAATGCGGCAGAAAAAGGGGCGGATCTGGTGCTCTCCGGCTCCACCACTAACGTGGAAGAAAACCAGACGGTTTACATCACCTTCGGCGGTAAGTCTTACACCGCAACCGTAGATGCCAGCGGTAACTGGACCGCCACCGTGCCATCGGCTGATTTGGGTAGCCTGAAAGATGGCGACGCCAGCGTGCAGGTGAGCGTCACCAACGTCAATGGCAACAGCGCGTCGGCAGGCCGCGAATACAGCGTGGACGCTACCGCGCCGACGGTTTCCATTGAGATTGTCAGCGATAACAACATCATCAACGCGCTTGAAGCGCAGCAGGATCTGGACATCAACGGCGTGACCAACGCCGAAGCGGGCCAGACCGTTACCGTGACCCTGAACGGCGTGGATTACACCACCACCGTACAGGCCAATGGCAGCTGGAGCGTCACCGTGCCGTCTGCGGACCTGGGCAGCATGGTGGACGGCAACTACACCATCAGTGCCGCCGTCTCCGATAAAGCGGGCAACCCGGCCTCTGCGGATCGCGACGTGCTGGTGGATATCACGGTTCCGCAGTTGACCATTAACATCGTGTCCGACGACGACGTGATCAACAGCGCCGAGCATGCGCAGGCCCTGATGGTGACCGGTTCCGTGACCGGCGCCGAAGCGGGCGATGTGGTTACCGTCACCATTAACAACAAATCGTATACCGCCACCGTGGATGCCTCAGGCAACTGGAGCGTGGGGGTACCTGCGGCGGATGTCAGTGCGCTGACCGCGGGCGATTACACCATCACCGCCGCGTTGACCGATAAAGCCGGTAACAGCAATAGCGCGACCCATGACGTGGAGGTGAACCTGACCGCCCCGGTGCTGACCATCGATACCGTGTCCGGTGATGATGTGATCAACAGCACCGAGAAAACGCAGGATCTGACCATTACCGGTACGGCCACCGGCCTGACGGCAGGTGCGGTTGTTACCGTGATGCTCAACGGCAAAGCGTATAGCGCGACGGTGGATGATAACGGTCTCTGGAGCACCACCGTTCCGGCGAGCGAGGTGGGGCAACTGGGTGAAGCGCTTTACAGCGTCACCGCGTCAGCCACGGACAGCGTCGGCAACAGTGCCAGTACCTCGCACACCGTGAACGTGGAATCCGTTCTGCCGGGCGTGATCATAAATACCGTCGCGGGTGACGACGTCATTAACGCGGCAGAGCTGGCAACCGGGCAGACCATCAGCGGTACCGTGGTGAATGCAGAAGCGGGCAATACCGTGACCGTGACGTTGGGAGGCAACACTTACACGGCCACGGTGCAGAGCGATCTCACCTGGTCTGTCAACGTACCGGAATCGGATCTGACGGCGCTGGGCAACGGCGAACTGACGGTGAGCGCCAGCGTAACCAACAATGTGGGCAACAGCGGCTTTGCTGAGCGCGATATTGCTATCGACGCCAATCTGCCGGGCCTGCGTGTGGACACCGTGGCGGGCGATGATGTGATCAACACCATCGAGCACGGACAGAACCTGATTATCACCGGCTCCAGCGACGGTCTGACGCCGGGTACGGGATTAACCGTCACCGTGAACGGCAAAACCTACCCGGCGACGGTGCTGGCCGACGGCTCCTGGAGTGCAGCGGTTCCGGCCTCGGACGTCGGGGCGCTGGCTGCAGGCACGGTCACTGTGACCGTTGAAGGTCAGAGCAGCGCGGGTAACCCGGTCTCCATCAGCCACGATGTCACGGTGGATCTGGCAAGCGTCGCCATCAGCATTGACGCCATTGCCAACGACGACGTGATTAATGCGGCCGAGAAGGGCGCGGATCTGGTGCTCTCCGGCAGCACCTCGAACGTGGAAGCGAACCAGACCGTCACGATTACCTTCGGCGGCAAGAGCTACACTGCCACCGTGGGGACAGACGGTAAATGGACCGCCACCGTGCAAGCGGCGGATCTTGCCGGTCTGAAAGACGGCGACGCCAGCGTGCAGGTGAGCGTTACCAACGTCAATGGCAACAGCGCGTCGGCGGGTCGCGAGTACAGCGTGGACGCCACCGCGCCGTCCGTGACCATCAACACCCTTGCAACGGACGACATTCTTAATGCGGCAGAAGCACAGGCCGACCTGACCGTCTCCGGCACCAGTACCGCGGAAGCGGGCCAGACGGTGACCGTGAGCCTGAACGGCAAGGACTACACCGCAACGGTCGGTTCAGACGGTCACTGGACGCTGAACGTCCCGGCGGCGGATTTGGCAGGTTTAGCCGACGGCAGCGTGACCGTCACCGCATCGGTCAGCGACAAGGCGGGTAACCCGGCGTCGGTTGATCACAATCTGACGGTGGACGTGACCGTCCCGACGGTGACCATCAGCACCATCGCGGGCGATGACGTCATTAACATCGCAGAACACGGACAGGCACAAATCATCAGCGGCATTGCCACCGGCGCGGCGGCGGGCGATAAGGTCACCGTGACGATTGGCGGCCAGAGCTACACCACCGTGCTGGACGCGGCGGGCAACTGGAGCGTGGGCGTACCGGCCAGCGTCATTTCCGGCCTCAGCGA
>NZ_JALW01000018.1:0-1384 GCF_000710795.1 Enterobacter sp. T1-1
GCGGGCGACAACGTGATTAACGCGGCGGAAGTGGCGGCAGGCCAGACCATCAGCGGCACCGTGGCGAATGCCGAAGCGGGCAACACCGTAACCGTGACGATTGGCGGCAACAGCTACACCGCGACGGTGCAGAGCGATCTGAGCTGGTCCGTAAGCGTGCCGTCCGACGTTCTGACCGCGCTCGGCAACGGCAGTCTGAGCGTGAGCGCGACCGTCACCAACGGCCACGGCAACACCGGTACGGGCGAACGTGACATCACCATCGACGCCAACCTGCCGGGCCTGCGTGTGGACACCGTGGCGGGCGATGATGTGATCAACACCATTGAGCACAACCAGAACCTGATTATCACCGGCTCCAGCGACGGGCTGACCCCAGGCACCGCACTGACCGTGACCGTCAACGGGAAAGACTATTCCGCAACGGTGCTGGCGGACGGCACCTGGAGCGCGGCGGTCCCGGCGGCGGACGTGAGCACGTGGCCGGAAGGCACCGTGAAGATCAGCGTCACCGGCGACAGCACGGCGGGTAACCCAATTACCATCAGCCATGATGTCACCGTGGATCTGGCAACGGTGGCCATCAGCATCAATGCCATTGCCTCCGACGACGTGATTAACGCGGCGGAGAAGGGCCTGGATCTGGTGCTCTCTGGCGCCACCACCAACGTGGAAGCCGGGCAGACCGTCACCCTGAGCATGGGCGGTAAAATCTATACTGCGCAGGTCGATGCCGATGGCAACTGGACCGCCACCGTGCCAGCGGCGGATCTTGCCGGTCTGAAAGACGGCGACGCCAGCGTGCAGGTGAGCGTTACCAACGTCAATGGCAACAGCGCGTCCGCAGGACGCGAGTACAGCGTGGACGCCACCGTGCCATCCGTGACCATCAACACCCTCGCGACGGACGACATCCTCAACGCCGCAGAAGCACAGTCTGACCTGACCGTCTCCGGCACCAGCACCGCGGAAGCGGGCCAGACGGTGACCGTGAGCCTGAACGGCAAGGACTACACCGCAACGGTCGGTTCAGACGGTAACTGGACGCTGAACGTCCCGGCAGCGGATCTGGCGGCGCTCAGCGACGGCAGCGTGACCGTCACCGCATCGGTCAGCGACAAGGCGGGTAACCCGGCATCGGTTGATCACAATCTGACGGTGGACATGACCGTGCCTGAGGTGACCATCAGCACCATCGCGGGCGATGACGTCATTAACATCGCAGAACACGGCCAGGCACAAATCATCAGCGGCATTGCCACCGGCGCGGCGGCGGGCGATAAGGTCACCGTAACGATTGGCGGCCAGAGCTACACCACCGTGCTGGACGCGGCGGGCAACTGGAGCGTGGGGGTCCCGGCAAGCGTCATTTCCGGCCTCAGCG
>NZ_JALW01000019.1:0-63354 GCF_000710795.1 Enterobacter sp. T1-1
CCCCCCCCCGCCGGTAGAAGAGAAAAAAACGGTGCTGAAAAATGTGACTGAGGTTAGCCGCCACTATGCCGATGCCCTCTCCTCGCGCTTTGCCCAGCTCTATCGCAACCTGATGGGCTCTTCGCACAAGCCCTTTAACCCCCGGACGTTTACCGCGGCTGCCACGCAATTTTTACTGCTGGCGGCCGCCGTCTTCATTTTTTACTGGCTGGTGCGCCTGTGTGCGTGGCCCCTGTACCGAAAAATGGGGCAATGGGGTCGCAAGAAGAATCAGCAGAAAAGCAGCTGGTTGCATCTGCCGCTGATGATCGCCGCCGCGTTTATCATTGATTTACTGCTGCTGGCGCTGACGTTGTTTACAGGGCAATTGCTGGCCGACAGGCTGAATACCGGCAACAAAACTATCGCCTTCCAGCAGGCGCTGTTTCTGAATGCCTTCGCCGTAATTGAGTTCTTTAAGGCGCTGCTGCGGCTGATATTTTGCCCACGCGTGCCAGATCTTCGCCCTTTCACTATTCGGGATAGCAGCGCCAGATACTGGGCGCTGCGTCTGAGCGTGCTCAGCGGGTTGATTGGTTATGGTCTGCTGGTGGCCGTGCCAATTATCTCCAACCAGGTGAACGTCCAGTCTGGTGCGCTGGCGAATGTGCTGATTATGATCTGCATTACCGTCTGGGCGCTCTATCTCATCTTCCATAACAAAAAGACGATCACCGAGAGCTTGCTGCACCTGGCTGACCGTTCCCTTTCGTTCTTTAGCCTCTTTATTCGCGCTTTTGCCCTGGTGTGGCACTGGCTGGCCAGCGCTTACTTCATTGTGCTGTGCTTCTTCTCGCTGTTCGATCCCGGCAACAGCCTGAAATTTATGATGGGTGCCACGTTTAAAAGCCTGGCCATTATTGGCGTCGCGGCCTTTGTTTCCGGTCTGCTCTCTCGCTGGCTATCGAAAACCATTACCTTGTCTGCGCAGGTTCAGCGCAATTACCCGGAGCTGCAAAAACGGGTGAACGGCTGGCTTTCGGTTTCACTGAAGGTGGCGCGCATTCTCACCGTCTGTGTGGCGATTATGCTGCTGCTCAATGCCTGGGGACTGTTCGATTTCTGGAACTGGCTGCACAACGGCGCGGGGGAAAAGACCGTTGATATTTTAATTCGTATCGCGCTGATCCTGTTCTTCTCTGCCGTAGGCTGGACGCTGCTGGCCAGCCTGATTGAGAACCGCCTGGTCTCTGACATTCACGGCAGGCCGCTGCCAAGCGCGCGTGCCCGCACCTTGCTCACCCTGTTCCGCAACGCGCTGGCGGTTATCATCAGTACCATCACGATTATGATTGTGCTTTCGGAAATCGGCGTGAATATCGCGCCACTGCTGGCCGGTGCGGGTGCGCTGGGTCTGGCTATCTCCTTCGGCTCGCAGACGCTGGTGAAGGACATCATCACCGGTATCTTTATTCAGTTTGAAAACGGCATGAACACCGGGGATCTGGTGACCATCGGGCCGCTGACCGGCACCGTTGAGCGAATGTCGATTCGATCCGTCGGCGTGCGCCAGGACACCGGGGCGTACCACATTATTCCGTGGTCATCGATTACCACCTTCGCCAACTTCGTCCGGGGTATTGGCTCGGTGGTGGCAAATTACGATGTCGATCGTCATGAAGATGCCGATAAAGCCAAACAGGCGCTGCGGGATGCGGTAGATGAGATGATGGCCATGGAGGATGTTCGCGGCCTGGTGATTGGCGAGCCGTCGTTTGCCGGTATTGTCGGGCTGACCAACACCGCCTTTACCCTGCGCGTGTCGTTCACTACCCAGCCGCTCAAACAGTGGACGGTACGTTTTGCCCTCGACAGCATGGTGAAAAAACACTTTGATCTGGCGGATGTGCGTATGCCGGTGCAGACGTATCAGGTGCTGCCGCCGCCCGCCTCGCCGCTCCCGCCGCAGGAGCCGACGCTGTAACCGAGCCGGGTGGCGGCTTCGCCTTACCCGGCTTACGACGGCATGCTATTTGCGACGTTTGTTATCGTCCATAAACGTCCAGGCAATAAAGCGGCTCTGTTTTTGTCCCTGCGCCATCTCTTTTTTCACCACCTTCACGGCACCGGCTTCGGTCAGCGCGCGGTAGAGCGGCGGCAGGTTATCGCCGCGCGAAACCAGGGTGGTAAACCATTTCACCTGACGGGCAAACTGTTTACTTTCCGCGATCATGCGCAGGATAAACGCCACCTCGCCCCCTTCGCACCACAGCTCCTGCTGCTGGCCGCCGAAGTTGAGCGCGCCATCTTCAGCCTGCCCCAGATTGCGACGCTTACGTTCGCTCCCGGCCCGGGCGGCAGCCGCTGAATCATGGAATGGCGGGTTGCAGAGGGTGGCGTCGTAGTGCTCGTTCTTGTGGATAATGCCGTTGAAAATAGAGGCGGCATCTTTCTGACGGCGTAAGCGAATAGACCGACTTAAGCCAGGATTGGCATTAATGATCGCCTGCGCGCTGGCAAACGCCTCAGCGCCAATTTCGCTCCCGGTAAAGCGCCAGTGATATTCATGCACGCCGATGAGCGGATAAATCAGGTTCGCGCCGGTCCCAATATCCAGAACCGTGGCCTGCTGAGGAATAACGCCGCCACGATCGTCAGCCAGCAGATCGGCAAGATAGTGGAGATAGTCGGCACGCCCCGGCACGGGCGGGCAGAGAAAGCCTTCCGGGATATCCCAGTGCGTAACGCCGTAAAAATGCGCCAGCAGGGCTTTATTCAGCATTTTTACCGCCTGCGGGTCGGCAAAGTTGACCGAAGGCTCACCTGCTGGGGTCTGCACGATGTAGTCCTGCAGCGGAGGGCAACTCTGGCATAACGCCTTCATGTCATAGCGGCTGCGGTGGCGATTTCGCGGGTGTAATCCCGGCTTGGAAGTCATGGCATTCTCCTTTAAACAGCGGCGTAAGATACCCTGTGCGGGAGCAACGGTAAATATCTCTCTGCTGTGCGCAAAAAAACACCATAAATCAGTGACCTTTATGTCGCTGATCTGTCAGCGAATTGTCAATTTATATCGTTCAAAAAATAAGCAGATCATCATCAAATTTTTGCGCTAAATCACACTCGTCAGGCTTCTAAACTTAAAGGGAATCACCTGTTGTTTCCCCCTGAGGATGTGATTATGAAAAAATACCTGACTCTTGTTGTTATCGCTGGCGCGCTGGCGAGTGCGTCATTTTCTGCCATGGCCGTTCAGTCACTGACCGAAAGTACCGATACCAGCCAGCTGCGCCCTGCAGGCACCGTCTCGGTAAGTCGTGCAAGTAACCTTGACGATCTGCAAAACAAGCTGGCCGAAAAAGCGCGCGAAGAAGGTGCGAAAGGCTTCGTGGTGAATTCCGCCGGCGGCGATAACCATATGTATGGCACAGCAACCATCTATAAATAAGTTCCCCTTCCGAGAGCCACTGCATCTGGCTGACAGATGCAGTTCTCACCCCCCGTCTTGACTGTACGTTTTTTGACCCCATATGAATAAGATACACACCGAACGTGAGGATAAGCCATGGCTTCCGGATGGGCGAATGATGACGCCGTTAACGAACAGATCAACAGTACTATTGAAGATGCCGTTGCCCGTGCTCGCGGTGAAATTCCGCGCGGGGAAAGTTTAACGGAATGCGAAGAGTGCGGAGAAACGATTCCGGAAGCGCGCCGTAAAGCCATGCCCGGCGTACGGTTATGCGTCTCCTGCCAGCAGAATAAAGATTCAAAAAACCAATCACATTCAGGATATAATCGCAGAGGATCGAAAGACAGCCAGTTACGTTGACTTTCCTTTACCGAAGTTCACCGCGCAAGCGATTTCCTTTACGCTCACGATTTTTTAACAGGCGCGTAGCAAAATGTGCCATGAATCATGCGTCTGTAAACCGGAGCGACAAGAACTGTAAATTGCCCTTCTGAATTTATTAATATTCAATAAGTTATTTGTCATTCAATTTTTTTGAGCAACCACGTCAATTCTCTTCGATTTTATCTGCCGAAAAAAAACGTGATACTTATCACATCGACGGAACATCGTCCCCTTAACAGAAAAACCTGCGAGAGATTAATTATGAAAACCATCAAATATGCTGTTGCTGCTGTTGCCCTGTCCGCTCTGTCTTTTGGCGCTTTCGCTGTAGAGCCCGTTTCTTCTGCTCAGGCACAGAACATGAATAAAGTAGGTGTGGTGAGTGCTGATGGCGCAACTACGCTGGACGGTCTGGAAGCCAAACTGGCTGAGAAAGCGGCAGCGGCCGGTGCAAGCGGATACACCATCACCTCCGCTAACGGCAATAACAAGCTGAGCGGTACCGCGGTTATCTACAAATAATCGACTGAATTAATGCTCCACCCTCACCATACCCTCTGGTGAGCTGCTCCAACCCTCATTGACCCTGTTGTTACCCTTGCTTGCCCGTCCGCCACTGGACGGGCTTTTTTTTGCCTAAAACGCCTGTTCCACACGGGCCAACCCCGCCTGGACAGACTCCACTTCCCCGGTTGCCAGCAGGCAGCAGGCCATCTGCAGCTTAAGGGCGTGCGGAACAGGGACATTACCAGCCAGGCACTGCTCAATCCAGTGCGCGGTCGTGTGCGGATCTTTTGCCTCCGGCAACACCACATCCACATTCTCTTCACCCCGCTCCAGCACGGGTCGCGTGCCGGCGGCATCAATCAGCACCAGCTGCGGGCAGCGCTGCGGATTGGCATAAACTTCCCCTTCGGTGCCGTGCATCAGCAGCGCCCTGCCGCCGATATCTTCAAAGAACTTGCCCACCCGCGTGACATACTCCGGGTGCGATACGCTGGAGAGGCGCAGGGCATCCGCTTCACCAAACGGCGTCGCCAGTTTCGCCAGGGTGTGCGCACTGTTGCGCACGCCCATGCGCCAGCGCATATCCAGCTGTTTTTCCAGCGGTGGACAGAGCGCCTTAACCGGAATAAAGACCGGCTGATGACCATCCAGCTTTGCCTGTGCCTGTCCGGCGTGCAGGGTCGGCTCGATACCTAACATGCCGAAAATGGTCTCCGTCAGGACGCGAGTCGGATCTTCGCTAACGCCATGAACAACCACCGGGAACCCGAGCTTATGCAGCAGAATAGCCAGCAGTGGCGTCAGATTCGCCTGTTTGCGCGCGCCGTTGTAGGTAGGGATGACAATCGGCATCGGTCTGGCTACCGGTGGCGTTAAGCGCAGCGTTTGCGCCTGCATCGCGTCATAGAAACCGCGCATCTCCGCTTCGCCTTCACCTTTAATGCGTAGCGCAATCAGGATACCGCCCATCTCCAGATCGGGCACGTCGCCGTTAAGCATATGGGTGTACAGCGCACGGGCCGTTTCCTGATCCAGGTCGCGGGCATGGTTTTTCCCCCGCCCTACCTCTTTGATAATTTTACGATAGTCCACGACATCTCTCCTTGCGGCTCTTTGCAGATACTATAGCCCTGATAAATGCCTGGCGGGTAATCATTTTCCTTTCTCTCCCGACACCCGAACAAACGCCCTTCGAGAGTAAAAATGGTCTGAAGATAAATTGAACGAAAAATAGTTCTCAGCGATAGTTCATGCCGAATTAATCAGCCACGTGATGATTAATACCTGAAGTGCCATACTTTCATTCAGAGGATTTAAATGAAAAAAATGATTATTGCGGGGATCGCCGCCGGGATGGCGTGTGCTTCCGTTTCTGTATTTGCGTCCAGTGGTGAAGGTCAAATTAATTTCACAGGTGAGATTATTGATTCTGCATGTACTGTGGTAAACGGTTTAAGCAATCCGCTTAATGTTTCATTAGGTAAGGTGTCTAAATCTGCATTTACCGGAAGTGGTTCGACGACCTCGACAACCCGCTTTAGTATTCAGTTAAAAGATTGTCCTGAAACGGTTACCAGCGCCTCGGTGACATTCGGCGGGACGCCTGACAGTAACAACAAAGATATTCTTGCTGTGACATCAGGAACCGGTTCGGCGTCAGGAGTGGGTGTTCAGTTGCTGGATAAAACAGAAAATCCACTGAGTTTATATACGGCCTCTGCTGCATATACGCTCACGCCTGGTACCACAACAAACGATCTGCAGTTTGGTGCACGTTATATCCAGACCGGAGGAACGGTGTCTGCCGGACTGGCGAATGCCGCTTCTACCTTCACTATCGTTTACAACTAATAAAACAGATATTAGCTACCCCAGTGGCTAATATCTGTTATTGCTTTATTACGGTGTCACTATGCGAAAATATCTTCTGGCCTCCTCTTTTTTATTTATTGCTTCCGTTGCCCATGCGGGTATTACCATTGGCGGCACACGCGTGGTCTACCCAGAAAGTAAAAAAGAATCCTCTATTGGGATCACCAACCCGGACAATCTCGATTATCTGGTGCAGTCATGGGTCGAAACGGAAGATAACGCACGTGAGAAAGCGCCGTTCCTGATCACGCCACCGCTGTTTCGCCTTGATGCGAAGCAAGAGAATGTTCTGCGCATCATCAGAACCGGGGGAAACTTACCTGCCGATCGCGAATCGCTGTTCTGGTTGAATATTAAATCCATCCCCTCTTCTGCGCGTAATGAGAGCGTGAATACGCTGCAGATTGCGATTAAAACCCGCATTAAGCTGCTTTATCGCCCGTCAGGTATTACCGGAAAACCGGAAGATGTTGCCACGCAATTATCCTGGCACACCCGGGGAAACCAGCTGATTGTCGAAAACCCCACACCGTTTTATATGAATTTCCAGGAAATAACGCTCGACGGTAAAAAAGTCGATAAAGCCACCTATGCTGGCCCAAAAAGTGAAGCCCATTTCGCGACACCAGGAAATATTACAGCACACACCGTGAGCTGGAAAATCATCAATGATTACGGCGGTATTAGCCAGTCCTATAGCGCACAGATTAAATAACGTCTGGAATAGCAAAAATTATTATGAGCTGGGACTACTCCACCGAACCACCCAAACAGCACGGACGCTCAATGCTTATTGCATTGGGCTGCACGCTGTTGGGTGTGTGCGTGCAAAAAGTTCTGGCTGATGATTATTTCAACCCGGCGCTACTGGATATTGATAACCCAGGTCAGGGTAAAACCGACCTCAGTATTTATGAGATTGGTCCCGGTCAGGCTCCCGGTAAATATCACGTTGACGTTTACGTCAACAATAATAAAGTGGCAAGCAAAGAGATTGAGTTCACGCTGAAGAAAGACGCCAGCGGTAAATCAACCTTGCAGCCGTGCCTTAGCGCTGCCCAGTTAAAAAGCTTCGGTATTAATACCGAAAAATTCGGGCAGGACGATAAGGCGCAGTGCATTGACCTGAGCGTGATCCCCTCCGCCAGCGCAACGTTTCATGTTAATCCGCAGCAGCTGCTGTTAAGTATTCCTCAAACCGCGATTACCCAGGTACCGCGTGATTACGTCGACCCGCAGGAGTATGACGAGGGAATTAACGCCCTGCTGCTCAATTACAGCTTCACCGCCGGGAACAACCGCGGCAAAGGTGAAAACGGTAGCGATCAGCGCAGCGAGTTTCTTAACCTGCGTCCGGGTCTTAACCTCGGGGCGTGGCGTTTTCGTAACTACTCCACCTGGAGCAAAACCAGCGGTGACGGTGACGCAGAGAGCCAGTTTTCTTCGGTCTATACCTACGCCCAGCGCGATATTATCGCCCTTGGCGGGAACGTCATATTCGGCCAAAGCTCTTCCCCTTCCGATGTGTTTGACAGCATCTCTTACACCGGGGCGCAGATCGCCTCGGATGACGACATGCTCCCGGACAGCATGAAGGGCTTTGCGCCGGTGATACGCGGTACGGCGCACAGTAACGCCCAGGTTATCGTTCGCCAGAATGGTTACGTCATTTACCAGAACTATGTCGCTCCCGGCGCGTTCGAGATCAACGATCTCTACCCCACCGGCGGAAGCGGCGATTTGAACGTCACCGTGAAAGAGACGGACGGCAGCGAACAGCATTTTGTGGTGCCTTATGCGTCGGTGCCGGTGTTGCAGCGTGAAGGCCGCTTTAAATACAGCCTCACCGCGGGGCGCTATCGCAGCTATGACAACGACGTCGAAAAAACTCCGTTTATGCAGGGTACGGCAATCTACGGCTTGCCTTACGGCTTTACGGTCTACGGCGGCGTGCAGGCAAGCCAGTATTACGATGCGCTGGCGCTGGGGGTCGGCAAGAATATCGGCGATCTCGGGGCCTTTTCGGTGGATGTCACCGACGCCAAATCAGAGATGCAGGATCAGGCCCCCACTCGCGGGCGCTCCTGGCGCATCCGCTACAGCAAAGATTTCGCCACCACCGGTACCCATTTTTCCATTGCGGGCTATCGCTATAACAGCAAGGGGTTCTACACCCTGCAGGACACGCTGGATTCCCATACCCGTAATGACGACTGGGAAACGCCGGACACGCGCCGCAGCCGCGAGGAGGCGACTGTCGACCAGTCCCTGGGCGGGGCGTTTGGTTCCCTGACGTTAAGCCTGGTCAAAGAGAACTACTGGAATTCAAGCCAGGGGATGACCTCACTGAACCTCGGCTACAACAACTCCTGGCACGGGATCAGCTACGGTCTCAGTTACGGACTGGATAAAAACACGCGTGACAGCGGGGATGACAATATTGAGAAAACCAGCGAGCAGACGATTGCATTTAACGTCTCCGTTCCGCTCGATCGCTGGCTCAGCAACACCTGGGTGAACTACAACCTGAACAGCACGAAGCACGAAACAACCCAAAGCGTGGGTCTGAACGGCACGGCGCTGGCCGGTAATAACCTCAGTTGGGGGGTTCAGCAGGGCCATAGTCAGAGCAGTGGTGACAGCACCAGTCTGAATGCCGATTATAAAGGCACCTACGGCGAAGTGAGCGCCGGGTATTCCCAGGATAACCAGCAACAACAGCTCAATGTCGGTCTTCAGGGCAGCATAATCGCCCATGCGCATGGCATCACCCTTGGTCAGCCGATGGGTGAGACCGCTGCGCTGATCGAAGCGCCGGGCGCAGACGACACCAACGTCACCAATCAGACAGGCATTAACACCGATTTTCGCGGCTATGCCATTGTGCCGTACGTTTCGCCATACCGTCACAACACCCTCGCGCTGAACACCGAAACCTTGCCGGAAAATGCCGATATCGACCAGGCCGCCAAAACGGTGACCCCAACGCGCGGCGCCATCGCGCGAGCACATTATGAAACCCACGTAGGCAGTCGGGTGTTGATGACACTAAAACGCGCGGATGGTCGCCCGATCCCCTTTGGCGCAACGGCATCTCAGGCCCATCAGGACGGTGAATTTATCGTAGGCGACGGCGGGCAGGTGTACCTCACCGGTATGCACGAGTCAGGTACGGTTAACGTCAGCTGGGGGAAAACCACCGACAGCCATTGCAAGGCAACTTATCACCTGCCCACCAAAGCCGACGGCCCTGTTCTTAACGTTACGGCGCAGTGTGTATGACCCTTCCCGAGGAAAAAATGAACATGTGTAGATATGTCTTCGCACTGCTGGTTTTACTCACGAGCGCGTGTCTGGTGCCGCATGCCCAGGCGGCAACCTCCTGTGACAGCGCCGATCTGCCTTATACCCTTGATGCGGGCACGCTTTCTGTACCCACTACACTCGATATTGGCGGCGTCATCCCGGGTTCGGCAAAGACCCATACCGTTAACGGCAGCTGTACCGGCACGATGACGAATCACACCCTTATTTCCTGCTATTACGGAACGGGAACGGAAGTGCCTGGCATGCCGGGCGTGTACACCACCAATGTTGACGGCATCGGCATTGAGCTTCTGAACAGCAGCGGGCAGATCGTTCGCGGCAAAGGGTACTCATGCGATACAACCGCCACGCCCATTGGGACGGTCAGCAGCGACAGCGGACAAACATTTTCTTTCAGCTACACCCAGCGGTTAATCAAAACGGCATCACATATCGGTAGCGGTACCCTTTCGCTCGCGCAGGATCCCTATGGGTTCGGGGTTTTTAACTCTGTGGGGATTTCTGGTGCACGTAATACCAGCCACTATTCCGCCACGGTCAGCGAAAGAACGGCGACCTGTTCTATTGATCCGTTAAATCTGACGGTGACCCTCGGCAATTTCCCGGTGTCGCAATTTACCCACGTGGGCAGCTATACGGCCTGGAAGTATTTCAACATCACCGCCACCTGTACCGAAGAGGTCAATCTTACGGCCTCGGTAACCAGTGCAAATGGCATCAACAGCCAGTATGCAGATGTCCTGAACCTGACGCCCGGCAGCGACAGCGCCACGGGCGTAGGGGTGAGAATGCTGCTTGACGGTGTCGATCTTAAATACGACTACCCAATCCCGGTGGGTGGAAGAGCCGAACCAGGCGTTCCGGATGTGATCCCCTTCGCGGTGCAGTATTACCAGACGGATGCCAGCGTCACAGCGGGGAAAGCCAATACGATTGCCACCATCGATCTTGAATACCAGTAACGGAGCGAAGATGAAAACGTTATCCCTGTTGCTCGCTCTGACGAGCCTCTCTGTGGGCGCGACCGACGTCACGCTCAATATCGAAGGGAATATTTACGACACCACCTGCCAGGTAGACAGCGCCAGCCAGAACATGGTGGTGGATCTGGGACAGGCCGTCGCCAGTGATTTTAAGGATATCGGCGACACCGGCCCGTGGAAAAACTTCGATTTAAAGCTCACCAATTGTCCGCCCACCCTGACGGTTGCCACCATTAACGTTGATGGGCCGCGCGATACGGACCACCCGTTTAAATTCGCCAATAGTGGCACCGCCAAAGGGGTGGCATTAGAGCTGGCCGACCGTCTGGATTACATCGTGCTTGCCCCCGAAGCCCGCTTTAGCGTGGTGATTGACGCTGGTACCCACACCGCCGATTTTCCCATGGCGGCACGCTATTACGCTACCGCCCTGCCTGTGACGGCAGGTACCTTCAACAGCGTTGTTCAGGCCACCTTTACTTACCAGTAGGACCGCGCCCCTTAGCACGGATGCTTTTCCGACGCCCGGCAGTCTGTTTTGCCGGGCGTTTTTTTATTTCAGGCACCTCCGGCTGTTCTATCGGGAACACCGGCAGGGCATTCAGCAGGCGCTGACCATAGTTTTTGGTGAGCAGACGCTTGTCGTAGATCACCACTTCGCCCCAGCAGCCGTGGCTACGAATCAGACGACCCACCTGCTGAATCAGGTTAAACGACGCCGCCGGAAGACTTTGTACCTCAAACGGATAGCGGTTGAGGCTTTTCAGCCATTCTCCTTCGGTGATCACCACCGGGCTGTCGATGGGCGGGAAGGCGATTTTATGAATATGCACCTGGGTCAGATAGTCGCCCTTCAGATCCAGACCTTCCGCAAAAGACTGTAACCCCACCAGCACGCTGCGCTCGCCGTTATCGATGCGCTGGCGGTGGAGCTCTACCAGCCGGTAGCGCGGCTGATCGCCCTGCACCAGCAGCAGTAAACGCAGATCGGTAACATGTTCCAGAAAGCGCTGCATGGCGCGTCCGCTGGCAAACAGCACCAGCATGCCGGGGTATTTTTTACTCTCCAGCTGTTCGCGGAAATAGGCGGCCATTTCGGCAATATGCTGCTCTTCGTTATCGATAAGCGGCTCGTAGCGCATGCGCGGGATCACCAGCTTGCCCTGCTCGCAGTGGTTAAACGGCGAGTCCAGCGCCACGAAACGGTCCCCCGCTTTTTCTTTCAGGCCGCTCATCTCCTGCAGCCGCGAGAAGCTGTTCAGGGAACGCAAGGTCGCTGACGTTACCACCACGTGCGGCACGCTGCGCCAGATCAGCTTTTCCAGCTGATCGGCCACGCGGATGCCCACGCAGTGGAAAAAGAGGTGCACCTGCCCGTCTCTCACTTCGCGGGTGGCCCATTTGGTCACCGGCGCGCCGGACGCCTGCGCCATAGAGGCCAGCCGCCAGAGTTTGCTTTGCGCTTCAAACATGCCCAGCGCACGGTTCATTTGCAGCAGAATACGGTGCAAACGCACCACGTCATGGGTGCCGGTCTTTTCACTGAGATCGTTTAAGAACATCTCTGCCAGGCCGCGCAGCTTTTCCAGATGCTTCGCCAGCTGCTGGCAAATCTCCATCACCTCGTCCGGCAACTCCCCCATGGCAAAACGGTGCTCTGCCTCCTGAGTCGCCGGGAGATACAGATTCAGAATGTTGTTCAGGGATGCGATAAGGCCGTAGACCTCTTCACAGTGTTCACTCAGACGCTCGGGCACCGCCAGCGGCGGCGTGGTTTTGGGACGGAACTGCTCCATGCAGGTGGCCACCAGCTTGCAGAACAGATCGAGCTGCAGGCGGAACCACGGGGCCGTGATTTCAGCACTCATCTCCAGCGCATCCCGGGCTACGTCAGGCAAATGGTGGCCTTCATCAAGCACCAGCAGCAGGTTTTTCGGCTCCGGCAGCACCGCCTCGCTCTCCAGCGCCGCCATCACCAGCGCATGATTGGCGACCACCACTTCCGCTTCCTGGATCTCCCGCCGGGCGACAAAAAACGGGCACTCGCGGTAGTAGTGACAATTACGGTTGAGGCAACTGGCTTTATCGGTGCTGAGCCTGCGCCATAAATCATCGCCGATGGCCTGGCTGGTGTGATCGCGCAAACCGTCCCACCTGTAGCTGTCGAGATCGGCTTTCAGCTTCGCACACTGTTCCTGCTCCGCCTTGTTGTTTGGCGTCAGTTCGTCATCAAGAAACGCCAGCAGATCCTGCTGGGTGGGCTCACTGCTGGCGAGCGCCGCCAGGTTACGCGGGCAGACATAACGTCCGCGGCCAAAGGCGGCGGTAAAACGCAGCTCGGGGATAATTTTGCGCAGCAGCGGCAGGTCTTTGCTGAAGATCTGATCCTGTAGCGCCACGTTAGCGGTGCTGACCACCAGCGTCTTTTGTTCTTCCCGCGCAATAGCGATGCCCGGGATTAAATAAGAGAGGGTTTTACCGACCCCGGTTGGCGCTTCAATCGCCAGATGTCGCCCGTCATCACCGGCGAGCGTTTTTGCCACATCGGCAATCATCTGCCGCTGTGGTGCCCGGGGGATAAAGTCGGGGATCTGCTGCTGGAGTGCCTTATACCAGGCACCAATCTGCGCTTTCAGCGCCGCGGTTAAAGCCATCGGAAAACCTGAAATACTGTATAAACAGCCACTATTGTGGCACTTTATTTTCGTCGCCGCAAAAAGAAAAGCCCGGCTTTACGGCCGGGCTTCCAGATTACTGTGGGTTAGCCGGTTTACGCGGACGGCGACGGCGCTGCCCTTCTCCTGCCGGTTTCCCTTCGCCGTCGCGGCGAGGCGGTTTATTGCCCGACTTCGGCGCGCCGCCTTCGGCACGGCGTGACTGCTGCTGACCACGGCCGCCGCCCTGACCGCGTCCACCGCCGCCACGCTGCTGGCGACCATTCTGAATTGGCTCCGCTTTGATGGACGGATCCACTTCGTACCCCGGCGTTTCAATACGCGGGATCTCTTTCTTCAGCAGACGTTCGATATCGCGCAGCAGTTTGTGTTCATCCACGCAGACCAGCGAGAGCGCTTCGCCAGTGGCCGCCGCACGACCGGTACGGCCGATACGGTGAACATAGTCTTCCGGCACGTTTGGCAGCTCGTAGTTCACCACGTGCGGCAGCTCTTCAATGTCCAGACCACGGGCAGCGATGTCGGTGGCCACCAGCACGCGGATATCACCGGATTTAAAGTCCGCCAGCGCACGGGTACGCGCCCCCTGGCTCTTGTTACCGTGGATAGCCGCACTGCGAATACCGTCTTTGTTCAGCTGTTCCGCCAGGTGGTTTGCACCGTGCTTGGTACGGGTAAAGACCAGCACCTGCTGCCAGTTACCCTGACCAATCATCTGGGAGAGCAGTTCCCGCTTACGCTTTTTATCAACGAAGTGCACGTGCTGGGTCACCTGCTCAGAGGCGGTGTTGCGGCGCGCCACTTCAACTTCCAGCGGGTTATGCAGCAGCTTTTCAGCCAGCGCTTTGATCTCGTCGGAGAAGGTCGCGGAGAACAGCAGGTTCTGACGGCGCGGCGGGAGCTTAGCCAGCACGCGGCGAATATCGTGGATAAAGCCCATGTCGAGCATGCGGTCGGCTTCGTCCAGCACCAGAATTTCGACGTTATCAAGCTTCACGGCGTTCTGATGTTCCAGATCCAGCAGACGGCCCGGCGTTGCCACCAGCACGTCCACGCCGCCGCGCAGTTTCATCATCTGTGGGTTAATGCTCACACCGCCGAAAACCACCATCGAACGAATGTTGAGATAGCGGCTGTAATCACGCACGTTCTCGCCAATCTGCGCCGCCAGCTCGCGGGTTGGGGTGAGGATCAGCGCACGAACCGGGCGACGCCCCTTCGCGTGCGGCTGATTTTTTACCAGCAGCTCTAACAGTGGCAGGGTGAAGCCTGCGGTTTTACCGGTCCCGGTCTGGGCACTGGCCATCAGGTCACGGCCCTGCAGAACGGCAGGGATCGCCTGCTGCTGGATTGGGGTTGGCTCAACGTAGCCCTGCTCTGCGATCGCGCGCAGAATTTCCGGGTTCAGGCCAAGGGAATCAAAAGACATAAAAACTCCGAACCGCCCCGACCATCACAGGTGTAGTTTTCAGGGAGATATAACAATTAGGAGGACAAAAACCACAATGTCGCGAAGGGGCGGAGTGTAGCAGCTTTTGTGACGTGGCGCATAAAATATCCCTCCACCTTCCCTCGACGATTTCGCTAATCAGGCATAATCTTAATCAATCGATTGATTAATTTTTAATGCCGCTATGAATACAACCCCGACAACCTCTAAAGGCGAACAGGCCAAAAGCCAGCTTATTGCTGCCGCGCTGGCGCAGTTTGGTGAGTATGGCTTACACGCCACCACCCGGGATATCGCGGCGCAGGCCGGGCAAAACATTGCGGCTATCCCCTACTATTTTGGCTCAAAAGAGGATTTATACCTCGCCTGTGCCCAGTGGATCGCCGATTTTATTGGCACGCAGTTTCACCCGCACGTGGAGGAAGCCACCGCGCTGCTCAGCCAGCCGTCGCCCGATCGTGACGCTATCCGCCAGCTGATCCTCAACGCCTGCCACAACATGATCCGCCTGCTGACGCACGACGACACGCTGAACCTGAGTCGATTTATCTCCCGTGAACAGCTCTTCCCCACTGCCGCCTACCAGCTGGTGCATGACCAGGTGATTGCCCCGATGCACACGCACCTGACCCGGCTGATCGCGGCCTATACCGGGCAAGACGCCAACGATACCGCTACGATTTTGCATACCCACGCCCTGCTGGGTGAGATTCTGGCCTTCCGTCTGGGGCGAGAAACGATTCTGTTACGCACCGGCTGGACACAATTTGATGAGGATAAAGCCGCGCAGATTAGCCAGGTTATCACCTGTCATCTGGATCTGATCCTGCAAGGCTTAACGCAAAGGAGCCTGAAGTCATGAAAAAACCTGTCGCCATCATTCTGGTGGTTGTTGTTTTGCTTGCCGCAGGCGTCGGTGGCTGGCTGTGGTATCAAAGCCATCAGGATCGCGGCCTGACGCTGTACGGTAACGTTGATATTCGCACCGTGAACATGAGCTTCCGCGTCGGGGGGCGGCTGGCGTCGCTTAACGTGGATGAGGGCGACACCATCAAAACCGGGCAGACGCTGGGGATGCTTGATAAAGCGCCCTACGAGAACGCGCTGATGCAGGCAAAAGCCGGGGTTTCCGTCGCCCAGGCGCAATATGATCTGATGCTGGCCGGTTATCGTGACGAAGAGATTGCCCAGGCTGCTGCCGCAGTCAAACAGGCGCAGGCGGCCTATGACTATGCGCAGAATTTCTATGCCCGCCAGCAGGGGCTGTGGAAAAGCCGCACTATTTCGGCCAACGATCTGGAAAACGCCCGTTCATCACGCGATCAGGCTCAGGCAACGCTGAAATCCGCACAGGACAAACTGAGTCAGTACCACACCGGTAACCGCCCGCAGGATATCGCCCAGGCCAAAGCCAGCCTTGAACAGGCGCAGGCCCAGCTGGCCCAGGCGGAACTCGATCTGCACGACACCACGCTGGTGGCACCGTCTGATGGCACGCTGATGACCCGCGCCGTGGAGCCCGGCAGCATGCTCAACGCCGGAAGCACCGTTTTAACCCTGTCGCTCACCCGTCCGGTATGGGTGCGCGCCTACATTGATGAACCAAACCTCGGCCAGATGCAGCCGGGTCGCGAACTATTGCTCTATACCGACGGCCGTCCCGATAAGCCGTATCACGGCAAAGTGGGCTTTGTTTCACCCACCGCTGAGTTCACGCCAAAAACGGTGGAAACGCCGGATCTGCGTACCGACCTGGTGTATCGCCTGCGCATTATCGTCACCGATGCGGACGACGCGCTGCGCCAGGGCATGCCAGTCACCGTAAAAGTGAACAGCGGGGAACGACATGAATGACGCGGTTATCCGGCTCGACAATCTGGTCAAACGCTTCGCGGGCATGGAAAAACCGGCCGTCGCGCCGCTGAACTGTACCATCCAGAAAGGCTATGTGACCGGGCTGGTTGGCCCGGACGGCGCAGGCAAAACCACGTTGATGCGGATGCTGGCAGGCCTGCTTAAGCCCGATGAAGGGGCGGCCAGCGTGCTCGGACTCGATCCGATTAAAGATGACGGTGCACTCCACGCCATGCTCGGCTATATGCCGCAGAAGTTTGGTCTCTATGAAGACCTGACGGTGATGGAAAACCTTAATCTGTACGCCGATCTGCGCAGCGTGACCGGTGAAACCCGTCAGCAGACTTTCGCCCGTCTGCTGTCCTTCACCTCCCTCGGTCCCTTCACCGATCGTCTGGCGGGCAAGCTCTCCGGCGGGATGAAGCAAAAGCTGGGGCTGGCCTGTACGCTGGTCGGCGAGCCGAAAGTGCTGCTGCTGGATGAGCCCGGCGTGGGCGTGGACCCCATTTCACGCCGCGAACTGTGGCAGATGGTGCACGAGCTGGCCGGTGACGGAATGCTGATCCTCTGGAGCACCTCCTATCTGGATGAAGCCGAGCAGTGTCGCGATGTGCTGCTGATGAACGAAGGCGAGCTGCTTTATCAGGGAGAACCGACGAAGCTGACCCAAAGCATGGCCGGACGCAGTTTCCTGATGCACAGCCCGCAGGAGTCGAACCGCAAACTGCTGCAACGGGTGCTGAAACTGCCCCAGGTCAGCGACGGGATGATTCAGGGCCGTTCGGTGCGCGTGATCCTGACCAAAGAGGCGACCGAAGCGGATATTCGTCACGCGCCGGGCATGCCTGACATTGAGATGGAAGAGACGGCTCCCCGCTTTGAGGACGCGTTTATCGATCTGCTGGGCGGAGCGGGTACTTCGGAATCGCCGCTCGGGGCGATCCTGCACACGGTGGAAGGTACGCCGGGTGAGACGGTGATCGAAGCCAAATCCCTGACCAAAAAATTCGGTGATTTCGCCGCCACCGATAACGTCAATTTCGCGGTGAAGCGCGGTGAAATTTTTGGCCTGCTCGGGCCAAACGGCGCGGGGAAATCCACCACCTTTAAGATGATGTGTGGCCTGCTGGTGCCTACGTCCGGCAAAGCGCTGGTACTGGATATGGATTTGAAAGTCAGCTCCGGCAAGGCGCGTCAGCATCTGGGGTATATGGCGCAGAAGTTCTCGCTGTACGGCAACCTGACGGTCGAGCAGAACCTGCGCTTTTTCTCCGGCGTTTACGGCCTGCGAGGGCGCGCCCAGGACGAGAAAATCCACCGCATGAGCGAGGCGTTTGGCCTGACAGCTATCGCTTCCCACGCCACGGATGAGTTACCCCTGGGCTTCAAACAGCGGCTGGCGCTGGCCTGCTCGCTGATGCACGAGCCCGATATTCTGTTTCTGGATGAACCCACGTCAGGCGTTGATCCCCTCACCCGCCGCGAGTTCTGGCTGCACATCAACAGCATGGTGGAGAAAGGGGTGACGGTGATGGTAACCACCCACTTTATGGACGAAGCGGAGTATTGCGATCGCATCGGGCTGGTCTATCGCGGCAAGCTGATTGCCCACGGCACGCCGGATGACCTGAAAGCCCAGGCCGCAGACGACGAGGTGCCGGACCCGACCATGGAGCAGGCGTTTATCACCCTCATCCACGACTGGGATAAGGAGAATGCCGATGCGCAATAACGCGATTTCCTGGCGCCGGGTGCGCGCGCTGTGCATCAAAGAGACGCGTCAGATCGTGCGTGACCCCAGCAGCTGGCTGATTGCGGTGGTTATCCCGCTTCTGCTGCTGTTTATCTTCGGCTATGGGATCAACCTCGACTCCAGCAAGCTGCGGGTCGGGATATTACTGGAGCAGCAGAGCGAAGAGGCGCTGGATTTCACCCACGCCATGACCGGCTCGCCCTACATTGACGCCACCATCAGCGACAACCGGCAAGCGCTTATTCAGAAGATGCAGGCCGGGAAAATCCGCGGTCTGGTGGTGATCCCGGTCGATTTTGCCGCCAACATGGCGCGGGCAAATACCGCTGCGCCGCTCCAGGTGATCACTGACGGCAGCGAGCCGAATACCGCCAACTTTGTCCAGGGCTACGTAGAGGGGATCTGGCAGCTCTGGCAGATGCAGCGCGCCGAAGACCGGGGCGAAACGTTCGAACCGCTGATCGACGTACAGATGCGCTACTGGTTTAACCCTGCCGCCATCAGCCAGCATTTTATTATCCCGGGTGCGGTCACCATCATTATGACGGTGATTGGCGCAATCCTGACCTCGCTGGTGATTGCCCGCGAGTGGGAGCGCGGCACCATGGAGGCGCTGCTTTCAACCGAAGTGACGCGCCTTGAGCTGCTGCTGTGTAAGCTTATCCCCTACTACTTCCTCGGCATGCTGGCGATGCTGCTCTGTATGCTGGTCTCGGTGTTTATCCTCGGGGTGCCGTACCGCGGCTCGCTGGTGCTGCTCTTTTTCATCACCAGCCTGTTCCTGCTGAGCACGTTGGGCATGGGGCTGCTCATCTCCACCGTCACCCGCAACCAGTTTAACGCCGCGCAGGTGGCGCTGAACGCCGCCTTTTTACCGTCGATTATGCTGTCCGGGTTTATCTTCCAGATAGACAGCATGCCCGCGGTGATCCGTGCCGTGACCTACATAATTCCGGCGCGCTATTTCGTCAGCACGCTGCAAAGCCTGTTCCTGGCGGGGAATATTCCGGTAGTGCTGATTATCAATACCCTGTTTTTGCTGGCGTCGGCGGCGATGTTTATTGGGCTGACGTGGATGAAAACCAAACGGCGTCTGGATTAAGGAGCGAACATGTTTCACCGTTTATGGACGTTAATACGCAAAGAGCTGCAATCGCTGCTGCGCGAGCCGCAAACCCGCGCCATTCTGGTGTTGCCGGTGCTGATCCAGGTGTTTCTGTTCCCTTTTGCCGCCACGCTTGAGGTAACCAACGCCACCATCGCGATTTACAACGAAGACAACGGTAAACATTCCGTCGAGCTGACCCAGCGCTTTGCCCGGGCGAAGGCCTTCACCCATATCCTGCTGCTGAAAAGCCCACAGGCGATCCAGCCCACCATCGATACCCAGAAAGCGCTGCTGCTGGTGCGTTTTCCGGCTGATTTTTCCCGCAATCTGGACACCTTCCAGCCCGCGCCCATGCAGTTGATCCTCGACGGGCGTAACTCCAACAGCGCGCAGATTGCCGCGAATTATCTGCAACAGGTGGTGAAGGATTATCAGCAGGAGTTGATGGAGGGGAAACCGAAGCCCAACAACAGCGAGCTGGTGGTACGTAACTGGTACAACCCAAACCTGGACTACAAATGGTTTGTGGTGCCGTCGCTGATCGCCATGATCACCACCATTGGGGTGATGATCGTCACCTCCCTGTCCGTCGCCCGCGAACGCGAGCAAGGTACGCTCGATCAGCTGCTGGTCTCCCCGCTGGCGACCTGGCAAATCTTCGTCGGTAAAGCGGTTCCCGCCCTGATTGTTGCCACGTTCCAGGCCACCATCGTGCTGGGCGTGGGGATCTGGGCCTACCAGATCCCGTTCGCCGGGTCGCTGGCGCTGTTCTACTTCACGATGGTGATCTACGGGCTGTCGCTGGTCGGGTTTGGCCTGCTGATTTCCGCGCTCTGCTCCACGCAGCAGCAGGCGTTTATTGGCGTGTTTGTCTTTATGATGCCGGCCATCCTGCTCTCCGGGTATGTTTCGCCGGTTGAGAATATGCCGGTGTGGTTACAGGATCTGACGTGGATAAACCCGATTCGTCACTTTACGGATATCACCAAGCAAATTTATCTGAAGGATGCGAGTCTGGATATTATCTGGGGAAGTTTGTGGCCGCTACTGGTCATAGCGGCCACGACGGGGTCAGTGGCGTACGCGATGTTTAGACGCAACATTGCGTAGCTTTTTCTCTTTGGCCAGCAAAGAGACCACCGCAGGCCCTGCAAGAATGGCCAGACCGGCCAGCGCCAGCAGCAGGTTGTTTTGCAGCACGCGGGACAGCAGCCACAGCACAATCATTGCGGCACCAAAGTACCAGGTGGTGGTGAGCTCTTCGAGCACATCACCCACCTCGCGCCAACGCGCTTCATGATGGCGCTGCAGGAACAACATCGACAGCACGGTGACGCCATAGAGGACGCATAGTCCTAAGCCAACACGCACCAGCGTGCCGCTCATCCAGCCCATCACCAGTACGGCCACGACCAGTAAATGCAACATTATCTGCCAGCAACTTAGACCCGTTGCGACACGAACACGTTGTTGCCACTTCATGGCTTCTCTCCTGAAGGATTTTTCTCTGCTTAATCAGACTACCGCACTTTACGGAAAATTCCGTAACACCGCATCTTTTTGTGACGACGACTACACTTTATTTTCATTGGGATAGTCACTCAGGAAGGAGCTTATGACCAAAAAAATGCAGCATTTCTCGCTTAAAGTGCTGACGATAAACATTCATAAAGGCTTCACAGCATTTAATCGCCGCTTCATTTTACCGGAGCTGCGCGACGCGGTTCGCACCGTCAGCGCGGACATTGTCTGCCTGCAGGAAGTGATGGGCGCGCACGAGGTCCATCCGATGCACTTCGAAAACTGGCCCGACACGCCCCACTACGAATTTCTGGCCGACACCATGTGGAGTGATTACGCTTACGGCCGCAATGCGGTCTATCCTGAAGGACATCACGGAAATGCGGTGTTGTCGCGTTATCCCATTGAACATTACGAGAACCGGGACGTCTCCGTCGGCGAAAGCGAAAAGCGTGGGCTGCTGTATTGCCGTATCGCCCCGCCGGATCTCGATTTTCCGGTGCACGTTGGCTGTGTGCATCTCGGTCTGCGGGAAGCGCATCGCCAGGCACAGCTGCAGATGCTGGCTGACTGGACTAACGCCCTGCCCGAAGGAGAGCCGGTGGTGATTGCCGGAGATTTCAACGACTGGCGGCAGCGGGCTAACCACCCTCTGAAAGTGGAGGCCGGGCTGGAGGAAATTTTCACCCGCGCGCACGGCAGACCTGCGCGCACGTTTCCGGTGCGCTTCCCGCTGCTGAGGCTTGACCGCATTTATGTGAAAAACGCCCATGCCAGCAGCCCGACCGCGCTGGCGTTGCTTAACTGGCGCCACCTTTCCGACCATGCCCCGCTGAGCGCGGAGATCCACTTATGAAATGTACCTGGCAGGAAGGCAACCGGATCACGCTGCTGGTCAACGGGGACGAATATTACCCCGCCGTTTTTGATGCGATAGACCACGCGCAGCATAAAGTGATCCTCGAGACCTTTATCTGGTTTGAAGATGATGTGGGCAAACAGTTGCACAGCGTGCTGCTGCGCGCCGCCCAGCGCGGCGTCAAAATTGAAGCGCTGCTGGATGGCTATGGCTCGCCCGATCTTAGCGATGCGTTCGTGAATGAGCTCACTGCCGCAGGCGTTGTGTTCCGCTACTACGATCCCGGCCCTCGCCTGTTCGGCATGCGTACCAATCTCTTTCGCCGGATGCACCGCAAAATCGTTGTCGTTGATGAGACGGTGGCGTTTGTCGGTGGCATTAACTACTCCGCCGAGCATATGTCTGACTACGGCCCGGAGGCCAAGCAGGATTACGCCATCCGCATCGAAGGGCCTGTGGTTCAGGACATTTTGCTGTTTGAACTGGAAAACTTACCCGGCAAAGAGGCCGCCCGACGCTGGTGGAAGCGCCGCCATCGTCCGGAAGAGAACCGGAAGCCCGGCGAAGCGCAGGCGCTGTTCGTCTGGCGGGATAATGGCGAGCACCGGGACGATATTGAGCGCCACTACCTGAAAATGCTGGCGAATGCCAAACGCGAAGTGATCATCGCCAACGCCTACTTCTTCCCGGGCTACCGGCTGCTGCACGCCATGCGCAGTGCTGCCCGACGCGGCGTCCGCGTGAAGCTGATTGTGCAGGGCGAGCCGGATATGCCCATCGTCAAAGTCGGCGCGCGGCTGCTCTATAACTACCTGCTCAAAGGCGGAGTGCAAATCTACGAATACCGTCGCCGACCGCTGCACGGCAAAGTCGCGCTGATGGACGATCACTGGGCGACCGTCGGCTCCAGTAACCTCGATCCGCTGAGCCTGTCGCTTAACCTGGAAGCGAACCTGATCATTCACGATCGTCAGTTTAACCAGACCCTGCGGGATAACCTGCAGGGTCTGATCGTCAACGACTGCGTGCGCGTGGACGAGTCCATGGTGCCAAAACGCACCTGGTGGAATCTGGGGATCAGCGTAGTGGTGTTCCACTTCCTGCGCCATTTCCCGGCGATGGTGGGCTGGCTGCCGGCGCATACCCCAAAACTTGCGCTGGTGGATCCGCCTGTTCAACCCGAAATGGAAACCCAGGACCGCATTGAGGCGGAAGATGGAGGGAAAACCTGATGTCTAAATCGCATCCACGCTGGCGAATGGCGAAAAAGATCCTGACCTGGCTGTTTTTTATTGCCGTTGCGGTGCTGCTGGTGGTTTACGCGCAAAAGGTTGACTGGGAAGAGGTGTGGAAAGTCATCCGCAACTACAACCGGGTGGTGCTGCTGGGAGCGGTTGGGCTGGTGATTGTCAGCTATCTGATGTACGGCTGCTATGACCTGCTGGGTCGCGCCTACTGCGGCCACAAGCTGGCAAAACGCCAGGTCATGCTGGTGTCGTTTATCTGCTACGCCTTTAACCTGACGCTCAGCACCTGGGTCGGGGGGATTGGCATGCGCTATCGCCTGTACTCGCGCCTGGGACTGCCCGGTGGGACCATCACGCGTATATTTTCGCTGAGCATTACCACCAACTGGCTGGGTTATATTCTGCTGGGTGGGGTGATCTTTACCATCGGCGTGGTGCAGTTGCCCGCACACTGGTATATCGATGAAGCCACGCTGCGGATTTTGGGTTTCGCGCTCCTGCTCATTATCGCCCTGTATCTCTGGGCCTGCGCCTTTGCCAGACGCCGCCATATGACCATCAAAGGGCAAAAGCTGGTTTTACCCTCATGGAAATTTGCCGTGCTGCAGATGGCGGTCTCCAGCGCCAACTGGATGGCGATGGGGGCAATTATCTGGCTGCTCATTGGCGAAGATGTGAATTATTTCTTCGTGCTGGGGGTGCTGCTGGTGAGCAGTATTGCCGGGGTGATCGTACATATTCCGGCCGGGATTGGGGTGCTGGAAGCGGTATTTATCGCCCTGCTTGCCGGAGAACATGTTTCTCATGGGACGATTATCGCCGCCCTGCTCGCCTACCGCATGCTCTATTACTTCCTGCCGCTGGCGCTGGCAACGGTCTGTTATCTGGTGCTTGAGAGCCGGGCGAAGAAGCTGAGAGCGAAGAACGAGAAGGCGATGGCAAAATAGGCGCAGCGGTCTGATGCCCTCACCCCGGCCCTCTCCCACAGGGAGAGGGAGAAAAACCGCACCGTTAGGGTGAGGGGCCGTATTTAACGACGGTTGCCGAAAATACGCAGCAGCATCAGGAACAGGTTGATGAAGTCCAGATACAGCGTCAGGGCACCCAGAATCGAGTATTTACGCAGGTTGGAACTGTCACGCACGTCAATCTGCTCACCGATGTTTTTCAGCTTCTGGGTGTCGTAGGCGGTTAAGCCAACGAAAATCACCACCCCGATATAGGTCACCGCCCACATCAGCGCGTCGCTCTTCAGCCACAGGTTCACCAGCGACGCCAGCACAATCCCGATCAGCCCCATGAACAGCATGTTGCCAAGACCGCTGAGGTCACGTTTGGTGGTGTAACCGTACAGGCTCATCACACCAAACATCCCGCCGGTGACCACAAAGGTGCTGGCGATGGAGGAGTAGGTATAGACGATGAAAATGCTGGAAAGCGTCAGCCCCGTCAGTGCCGAATAGAGCATAAACAGGGTGGTCGCCATCCCGGCACTCAGCTTTTGTACCAGACCGGAGAGCACAAACACCAGTGCCAGTTGCGCAATGATCAGCCCAAAGAAGGTGATTTTGCTGGAAAAGATAAACATCATCAGTTCAGGGGTATTGGCCGCATACCACGCGATAAATGCGGTAAGCAGTAAGCCCACCGTCATCCAGCCATAAACCTGAGCCATATACGTCTGCAGGCCACTACGGGTCTGCTGTACTATCGAATCGGAACGCGGAAATCGGTCCATGATTCACTCCTGATTAAGTAGACACACACGTTAAGACTAACACATCCACATAAACCTGTTACCAACGGCTGGCGGCCTGTTTGTCGCTGTCGCGCGATTCAACCCACCGCTCCCCCTCCGGCGTCGCTTCACGTTTCCAGAACGGGGCTTTGGTTTTCAGGTAATCCATGATGAACTCCCCGGCGGCAAACGCGCTGCCGCGATGGGCGCTGGTCACCCCCACGAAAACGATCTCCTCGCCCGGCCACATCTCACCGATGCGGTGGATAACCGTCACACGCCCGAGCGGCCAGCGGCCTCGCGCCTCTTCGACGATCGCAGCCAGAGATTTCTCGGTCATGCCCGGATAGTGTTCCAGCGTCAGCGCTTTTACGCTGTCGCCAAGGTTGTGGTTACGCACTTTACCGGTGAAGGTCACAACAGCACCGTCTTCATCGCGCTCTGCCAGCCAGTGATATTCCGTACCGACGTTAAAGCGCTCAGGGCTAACCAGAATTCGCGTATCAGCCATCTTAACCCCCCGTCACCGGTGGGAAGAAGGCCACTTCATCACCTGCCGCCAGCGGATGGGTAAACTCCACCAGCGTCTGGTTGACGGCGGCCAGCAGCTTCCCTTCATCCAGCGCCAGCGCCCAGCGGTCGCTTTGCGCCGCCAGATGCGCACGCAGTGCGGCAACGTCTTTAAACGTCGCTTCCAGCGTCAGGCTGTCGGTATTCACCAGTTCACGCACCTGGGCAAAAAAGAGCACCTTAATCATGGCTGTCCACCTTAAAATCACCGGATTTGCCGCCGCTTTTCGCCAGCAGACGAACCGGGCCAATCACCATATCTTTCTGCACCGCTTTGCACATATCGTAGATGGTCAGCGCGGCAACGGACGCCGCCGTCAGCGCTTCCATCTCCACGCCCGTTTTACCGGTTAAACGACACAGCGATTCGATGCGCACGCGGTTGTGCTCTGGCTGGGCCTGAAGATTGACCTCCACCTTGCTGAGCATCAGCGGGTGGCAGAGCGGAATTAAGTCCCAGGTGCGTTTCGCCGCCTGGATCCCGGCGATGCGGGCAGTGGCAAAGACATCACCCTTATGGTGGCTGCCGTCGATAATCATCGCCAGGGTGCCTGGCAGCATGGTAACGAACGCTTCGGCACGCGCCTCGCGGACCGTTTCGGCCTTGGCAGAAACGTCCACCATATGCGCTTCGCCAGCGGCGTTAATGTGGGTCAGTTGCGACATAGCTTATTTCTTTAAATGGGGATGAAAATTACACGGACGGGTACGGGCATCCAGCTGCGGGGCGATAATGTTGTCCCACGCGGTGCGGCAGGCTTTGGTCGAGCCCGGCATGGCGAATATCAGTGTGTTGTTCGCCATACCCGCCACCGCACGTGACTGCAGCGTCGAGGTACCTATCTCTTCAAACGACAGCATGCGGAACACTTCGCCGAAGCCTTCTACCTCGCGGTCAAACAGCGGGATAAGCGCCTCTGGCGCCTGGTCACCTGCGGTAAAACCGGTGCCGCCGGTGATCAACACCACCTGCACTTCATCGCTGGCAATCCACTGGGAGACCTGCGCGCGTATGGCATAGCGGTTCTCTTTGACGATCGCTTTATCGACGATCTTATGCCCGGCGTCATGGGCGGCTTCGCGCAGCCAGTGGCCGGAGGTGTCATCCTCTTCGCCACGACGGTCGGAAACGGTAAGGATGGCAATACGTGTCGGGATAAATTCCGCGCTGACCTGACTCATCTTCTGGTTCCTTCTTAAGCCTGATTACCCGCCAATGTATGACAGGTTCTGAGTAATGCCGGTGTTGCCCTGATGCAGGAAGTGGGTCTGTTTTTTATGCGTCAGTGCCTCAGAAATACGCGCTTCCAGCGCGGCCTGTTGCGCATCGTCTTCCAGCAGATCGCGAAGGTTAACGCCGCCATCCCCGAACAGACACAGATGCAGTTTGCCCACCGAGGAGACGCGCAGGCGGTTACAGCTGGCGCAGAAATCTTTCTCGTAAGGCATGATAAGTCCAATCTCCCCTTCGTAATCCGGGTGACAAAAGACCTGCGCCGGGCCATCGCTGCGCTGGCGGATCTGGTGGATCCAGCCGCGTTTAAGCAGCTCATCGCGCAACACCATGCCGGAGATGTGATGGCGGCGGAACAGCTCGCTGCCCTCGCCCGTCTCCATGAGTTCAATAAACCGCAGTTGAATGGGGCGGGATTTGATCCACGCCAGGAAGGTGTCCAGCTGATGATGGTTTACATCACGCATCAGTACGGTGTTGACTTTGACCTTATCGAACCCGGCGGTAAACGCGGCATCAATACCGTCCATCACCTGCTGGAATTTATCCTGCCCGGTAATGGCATGAAACTGACGGGCATCCAGGCTGTCCACGCTGACGTTAATGGCCGTTAAGCCCGCATCACGCCAGGTTGCGACATCGCGCGCCATGCGGTAGCCATTGGTGGTCACCGCAATCTGACGGATGCGTTCGTTTTCACGCACGGCGGAAATAATGTCGGGGAAGTCACGGCGCAGCGAAGGTTCTCCGCCGGTCAGACGCACTTTTTCCGTGCCGAGTGCCGAGAACGCGCGCGTAACGCGGCGAACTTCATCCACGGAGAGAAAGCCGTTATTGGTGACGCTGCCCGGTTTGTAGCCGTCGGGCAGACAGTAGGTGCAACGGAAGTTGCACACATCGGTAATCGACAGACGTAAGTAGTAAAACTTACGCGCGAAAGCATCAGTAAGTTGTGAAGCCATGTACACCTTTCCAGATACGGGAGGCACAGTCATTTCTTTCTGTACCCTGGTGGCATAGTTGCCACGGCCAGGGCGCCATATCTTTCGACACAGGCACCAGGGCTAGAGTGTATGTTTTCAAATTTGAAAACGTGGTTATGGCGATAGTAGCGCGTAAATCACCCTTTCGCCATTACCGCTTAACGCTATATAAACATGTATATAGCGACCTGATCGTGCATTTTCGTTACAGAATACGCCAAAACAGCAGATTCGCATTGATATACGTCATTTTGCCCTGGCTGAGGCATCGTCTTTTAGGGGTAGTTAGGTTACTGTTACGCAGATAGAACGTGATAAGGAATAGGTATGCGCAATCGCACTTTTGCGGATCTTGACCGGGTGGTGGCACTGGGTGGAGGCCATGGTCTGGGCCGGGTGATGTCCTCTTTGTCATCCCTTGGCTCAAGATTGACAGGGATAGTAACAACAACGGATAACGGCGGATCGACGGGGCGGATCCGACGCGCAGAAGGCGGCATTGCCTGGGGCGATATGCGTAACTGCCTGAACCAGTTAATTACCGAACCGAGCGTCGCCTCGGCGATGTTTGAGTACCGTTTTGGCGGTAACGGGGAACTTTCCGGGCATAACCTTGGAAATTTGATGCTTAAAGCGCTGGATCACCTGAGCGTGCGCCCGCTGGAAGCGATCAATCTCATCCGCAATCTGCTCAAAGTGGATGCGTTCCTAATCCCGATGTCTGAACAACCGGTCGATTTAATGGCCATCGACGTGGAAGGCCATGAAGTGTACGGCGAAGTGAATATTGATCAGCTTACGCTGCCGCCGAAAGAGCTGATGACTTACCCGGCCGTTCCCGCCACGCGCGAAGCGGTTGAGGCCATCGCCGAGGCGGATTTGATCCTGATTGGTCCGGGCAGTTTTTACACCAGCCTGATGCCGATTTTACTGGTGAAAGAGCTGGCGCAGGCCCTGCGCAGAACGCCCGCCCCGATGGTGTACATCGGTAATTTAGGCCGTGAATTGAGTCCGGCTGCGGCCAGCCTGTCGCTGGCGGATAAACTGGAGCTGATGGAGCAGTACGTCGGTAAAAAAATCATCGATGGTGTCGTGGTCGGGCCGAAAGTGGATGTGACGGGTATTGGCGATCGCGTGGTGGTGCAGGAGCCGCTGGAGGCCAGCGATATCAAATACCGTCATGACCGTCACTTGTTGCGCGAGGCGCTGGAGAAGGCGATTCAGGAGTTGGGTTAGGCTCGTTTTGTGCGGCCTGATGCCCTCATCCTGGCCCTCTCCCACAGGGAGAGGGCGAAAACACGCTGCTTTACCTAAGATGCGGCGATGAAAAGATCCCGCAGCTGATGCAGCTGGTCGCGAATTTGCGCTGCCTCTTCGAACTCCAGGTTCTGGGCGTGCTGCATCATCTGCGCTTCCAGCTCATGGATTTTCTGCTGCAGCGCTTTCGGCGTCAGCGCGACGGTATCTTCCTCCACCACGGAACGCGCCTTACCGCGTCCTTTCGCTTTGGTCTTCGCAATGTTCTGACCCAGGGCCAGAATATCCACCACCTTCTTGTTCAGACCCTGCGGCGTAATGCCATGCTCTTCGTTGTAGCGCTGCTGTTTCTCGCGACGGCGTTCCGTTTCGCCAATCGCTTTCGCCATCGACGGGGTGATTTTATCGCCGTAGAGAATCGCTTTTCCGTTGACGTTACGCGCGGCGCGGCCAATGGTCTGGATCAGCGAGCGCTCAGAACGCAGGAAGCCCTCTTTGTCAGCGTCGAGGATTGCCACCAGCGAGACTTCCGGCATATCCAGACCTTCTCGCAACAGGTTGATCCCCACCAGCACGTCAAACTCGCCCAGACGCAGGTCGCGGATAATTTCCATACGCTCCACGGTATCGATATCCGAGTGCAGATAACGCACCTTCTCGCCGTGTTCTTCCAGATATTCGGTCAGGTCTTCCGCCATACGTTTGGTCAACGTGGTGACCAGCACGCGCTCGTTGATTGCCGAACGGGCGCGGATCTCGGAGAGCAGATCGTCCACCTGCGTCGCAACCGGACGGACTTCGATCACCGGATCCAGCAGCCCTGTCGGACGAACCACCTGGTCAACCACCTCATCGCCCGATTTCTCCAGCTCGTAGTTGCCCGGCGTCGCCGAAACGTAAATGGTTTGCGGTGCCAGCGCTTCAAACTCTTCAAACTTCATCGGACGGTTGTCCAGCGCCGACGGCAGACGGAAGCCGTACTCAACCAGCGTCTCTTTACGCGCGCGGTCACCGCGATACATCCCGCCGATCTGCGGGATCGTGACGTGGGATTCGTCGATCACCAGTAACCCGTCCGCCGGAAGGTAGTCAAACAACGTCGGCGGCGGCTCGCCCGGCCCACGACCGGAGAGGAAACGGGAGTAGTTTTCGATGCCGGAGCAGTAGCCCAGCTCGTTCATCATCTCCAGATCGAACTGGGTACGCTGGCTCAGGCGTTGCTCTTCCAGCAGCTTATTGTTCGCCAGCAGCACCTTACGGCGTTCCGCCAGCTCCTCTTTGATCTCTTCCATCGCCTGCACAATACGCTCGCGTGGCGTTACGTAGTGCGTTTTCGGGTAGATGGTGTAACGCTGAATAACGGACTCGACGTGGCCGGTGAGCGGGTCGAACAGCGACAGGCGTTCCACCTCTTCGTCAAACAGCTCAACGCGCAGGGCAATGTCGTCCGATTCCGCCGGGAAGATGTCGATAACCTCGCCGCGCACGCGGAACGTACCGCGCTGGAACGCCTGGTCGTTACGGGTGTACTGCAGCTCCGCCAGTCGGCGCAAAATCGCACGCTGATCGATGATCATCCCCTGCGTCAGGTGTAGCATCATCTTGAGGTAGAGATCCGGGTCGCCCAGACCGTAGATGGCAGACACCGACGCGACCACCACCACATCACGACGTTCCAGCAGCGCCTTCGTCGCCGAGAGACGCATCTGCTCAATGTGTTCGTTCACCGAGGCATCTTTCTCGATGAAGGTGTCAGAGCTCGGCACATAGGCTTCTGGCTGGTAGTAATCGTAATACGAGACGAAATACTCGACGGCATTCTCCGGGAAGAACTCTTTCATCTCGCCATACAGCTGCGCCGCCAGCGTTTTGTTGGGCGCCAGCACCATGGTGGGGCGTTGCAGATCCGCAATGACGTTGGCGATGGTGAAGGTTTTACCCGAACCGGTCACCCCCAGCAGCGTCTGGTGTGCCAGCCCATCTTCCAGCCCCTCTTCAAGACGACGGATCGCCTCAGGCTGGTCGCCAGAAGGACGGAAAGCAGAATTCAGTTTGAACGGTTTACTCATGGGCGACAACCTGGTGATGTAAAAAGCGGCAGGTGAGTAATTTTACTCGTTGTGGCCAGGAATGCCAGTAAAAAACACTGGATGTAAAACCAGTAGCGTGTCACGATATTTAGCATAGCACCCGAAGGATTAGCGTATTCCCGGTCAAAATTTCGACTGAGACGACATAAAACACCAGCCCTACCCGGTTATCCCCAGAACATTTTCATTTTTAACATTTGTCAAGCCAGGTAATGGTAGTTTTATGGCAACCGGTGACACTTTTATGACGGCAATTGATTTTATCTAACCAGTTAAATCTTAAAGGATATTTTCCAGAGCCGCGTTTCGCGTCAATTTGGGCGTAACCCGCGTCTTCTCTCGCTTATCGCGTGTTTTCTAACTCTAATGCACATGGTTATCCACAGGAATAGTGGATAACTGCGTCCAGCCCATACAGACTGCCGCTCAGCAAATTCCCGGTTTTTCCCACGAGGCGGTGACAAAAAATTTTTATCGCTAATTTTTGCCAATCAACCGTTGCGTTATTCATAACCAATCAATGAGATCTTGCTCACAATTCAGCCATTTCAGTCCCTGCACCACCGCTAACAGTTCTGGCACTGAGACAGTGCAATCCGCTTATCGATCGGTCGTTTTGCGACGGCATTATCCTAAAAAAGCCTCTTTTTTAATCAGTTCAACGGTTCTGGCAGGAGATTTGCAGATTCATTAACGAGCCTCACCCACATACATTTTTAAGGAGAGAAAGATGTTGAGCCTGCGTGCAGTCAATCAGTTTTACGGAAACCAACATACGCTATGGAATGTCGATTTGGATTTACCGCAGGGCTTATGCACAGGGGTGATTGGCCTGCCCGGCATGGGAAAAACCACCCTCATCAACTGCATCACCGGCGCGTTACCGGTGCAGAGCGGAACCATCGTCTGGCACGAAGCCGGTGCCCCGCCCTGTGATTTACTGCGTCAGGCACCGGATCAACGCGCGCTGCCGGGGATTGGCTACGTGCCACAGGACCGACGGATTTTTTCGCAACTGACCATTGAGGAAAACTTGCACATCGCCATGCGGGCGACAGGGGCAACGGACACGCGCGCAAAAAGCGATGTCTATGACCTGTTCCCGCAGCTGTGGGCGCTGCGACAGATTCGGGCGAACGGGCTCTCCCCGGACGATCAGTATCAGCTGGCGCTGGCTAACGCGCTGGTCAACCGACCGCGGGTATTGATTCTGGATGAGCCGCTGCAGGGCGCAGGGTACAGCTTTGCTCAGAAGCTGGGCCATCTGCTGGCGAGGCTTAATCGTGAGCTGGGGATGACGGTGTTATTAGCCGAGCAGCAACTGTCGTTTATCCGCCGGGTAGTGGATCGCTTCTGTATGCTGTATCGCGGGCGTAACGTGGCCCAGGGCCACGTTACCGAGCTGGATGACGAGCTTATTGCCCACTGGATGTCGCGGGAAGCAAGGCACTGAGGTCGAGGTAATGTCCGGTGTCGGCGTGCTCAGCACCGTCCGCAAGCCATGGGATCTCCCCAAGGAACGGCGCGGGAAGCACTCGCCTGAGCGTGGCCAGATACTCCTGGTGACGCTTACCGGGTGCGACCACGTCGTTGGCTATCCAGCCCGCCAGACGCAGCCCAGCCTGCTGAACGGCCTGTGCCGTTAACATGGCGTGGTTGATACAGCCGAGCTTCACCCCGACCACGAGGATCACCGGAAGCTGCTCGCGCTGGACCCAGTCCGCAAACGTCAGTTCGTCCGACAGCGGCGTAAACCACCCCCCTGCGCCTTCCACCAGCACCCAGTCAGCCTGGCGTTCCAGTGCGCGCAGGCCGTCCGAGAGCACGGAAAACGCGATGGGGCGGCCTTCGTCGGCGCTGATAATGTGCGGCGACGTCGGCTCGGCAAAGGTATAAGGATTCACCGCCGCATAGTCCAGCGGCAGCGTGCTATTACGCTGCAGCGCCAGCGCGTCGGTATTGCGTAACCCCTGTGCCGTCATCTCACTTCCGGAGGCGACGGGCTTGTACCCGGCGGTGGTTTTGCCCTGCAGACGAGCCGCCTGCAACAGCGCGGAACTGGCCACCGTTTTACCCACTTCGGTATCCGTTCCGGTGACAAAATAACGTTCAGTCACGTTCGATAATCCCATGAAAGAGTTGATAAGAGAGCGGGAAAGTGCCCCGCCGCTGCGGCCAGGCCAGCTCCAGGCGCTGCAATTGCCCGCGCGTGAGCGGTTTTCTCTCGCGCCCGGCATGCAGATGCGTAGCGCCAATGCCCTTCAGCGAGCGCATGGCGCTGAACGCATCGCTAAAGTTCAGCGTGATGGTCTGCACCTGGCTTTGATAGCGCCAGCCCGTCAGCGCGTCCGTCACCTGTTCATACGCTAAAAAGCGGTTGGCGTGCGGCTGTTCGTCTACCGCTTTCCATGCCTGATTCAGCTCGGGCAGCGAGCTTTCCAGCAGGGTGGTAAAGGCCACCTTTCCGCCCGGACACGCCACGCGATACAGCTCGTTTAACGCCTGCGAAAGGCTACTGCACCACTGTACCGCCAGGTGACTCCACACCAGATCGAACTGCGCATCCGGCAGCGGAAGCGACTCAATATCGCCAGTCAGATAGCGGTCAGCCGCCTGTTGCTGTCGCGCCTCGTCCAGCATCTGCTCAGAGAGATCGAGTGCGGTGACGTGGCTTCCGGCGTCGCGCCAGTAGCGGCTGTTGCCGCCGGGGCCGCATCCGGCATCCAGTACGTACGGGAAACGACGCGCACCGAGTAGCTCAAGCAGCCCCTGAGCGCTCTGACGCTGAAGCTCATCATGCTGAGAATAACTGCGTGCAGCCCGGCCAAACGCCGCCGCAATGGCCTGTTTATTGACTGGCGACATGGAGAGCCTCCAGCAGCGCATCGATATCTTCCGCTTTGTGCGCCGCCGTCAGCGTCAGACGCAGACGCGCCGTACCCGGCGGCACGGTGGGCGGACGGATGGCCGTGACCCACATTCCCCGTTCGCGCAGCGTTTGTGCCAGCGCGAGCGCGCGGCTGTTTTCCCCCACGATAACGGGCTGGATGGCGCTCTGCGAATCGGTGCTTTGGAAAGGAAGCCGATCCAGACCCTGACGGAAACGCTGAATATGTTCTGCCAGACGCGCGCGCCGTTCAGCCCCCTCTTCACCGCGGATCACCTCCAGCGAGGCAGAGAGCGCCACCGCCTGCGCAGGCGGCATACTGGTGCTGTAAATCAGATGTCGGGCGAACTGCAGCAGATAATCGGCCACGGACTCGCTGCACAGCACGGCGGCCCCGCTCACGCCAACGCCTTTGCCAAAGGTGACGATCAGCAGTTCCGGCTTCACGCCCTGCTGACTGGCGCTACCGCGACCGTCCTCACCCATCACGCCAATACCGTGGGCATCATCCACCAGCAGCCAGGCGTTTTGCTGTTTCGCAACGTCAGACAGCGCACGAAGCGGCGCGCTGTCGCCATCCATGCTAAAGACCCCTTCCGTCACCACCAGCTGTTGTCCGGCACAGGGTTTATCCAGCAGCGTGGCGAGCGAAAGCGCATCGTTGTGGGCAAAGCGCCGCAGCTGTGCCGGGCTGAGACTCGCCGCCTCCAGCAAAGAGGCGTGGCTTAAGCGGTCCGCGGCGATACGATCGTCCTTGCCCATCAGCGCGGCAATCACCGCCTGATTGGCGGCAAAGCCGGAGATGAACAGCAGCGCGCGCGGATAGCCCAGCCAGTCGGCAAGCGTCTCTTCCAGCCCCTGATGCGCTGTTGTATAGCCGCTGACGTGCCCCGAACCGCCGCTGCCCACGCCGTAGTGTTCCGCTCCCTGCTGCCAGGCGCGGACAATCGCCGGATGCTGGCTCAGGCCGAGATAATCATTGCTGGAAAAATTACAGTACTGCCGCCGGGCGTGGGTCAGAAAACGGCCTGCACCGTTTTCCACTACCCTGCGAACGCGAAAAGCATCCCGCGCCCGGCGCTCTTCGAGCGCGGATTGAATACGAGCCTGCCAGGTCATACGGATGCCGCGTTGTAGAACTGTTCGGTATCGGCGTTGAAAATCTGCTGCTCCAGCTGCTGCTGTTGCTCGTTATCTCCCGCCAGCACCTCGGTCTGATGCGGGTTCAGCCCCAGCTTGCGGAACAACTGGACGTCTTTGTCCTCTTCCGGGTTCGGCGTGGTCAGCAGCTTGCAGCCGTAGAAGATGGAGTTAGCGCCAGCCATAAAGCACATCGCCTGCGTCTGCTCGTTCATCTGTTCGCGACCGGCAGAAAGGCGGACGTATGAGGTTGGCATCATGATGCGCGCGACCGCGATGGTGCGGATAAAATCAAACGCATCGACATCCTCGTTATCCGCCAGTGGCGTGCCTTTGACCTTCACCAGCATGTTGATTGGCACGCTTTCCGGCGGGGTCGGCAGGTTCGCCAGTTGCAGCAGCAGACCGGCGCGATCTTTCACCGTCTCGCCCAGCCCCACAATCCCGCCCGAGCACACTTTGATGCCCGCTTCGCGCACTTTGTCCAGCGTATCCAGACGCTCCTGATAGGTACGGGTGGTGATGATGTTGCCGTAAAACTCTGGCGAGGTGTCGAGGTTGTGGTTGTAATAATCCAGCCCTGCAGCAGACAGGCGCTGCGCCTGCTCTTCGTTCAGCGTGCCGAGGGTCATGCAGGCTTCCAGCCCCATCTCTTTGACCCCTTTTACCATCTGCTCCAGGTACGGCATGTCGCGATCGTGCGGGTTTTTCCATGCCGCCCCCATGCAGAAACGGGTAGAGCCCGCGTTTTTCGCCTTACGTGCGGAGTCGAGCACCTGCTCCACTTCCATCAGACGTTCGGATTCCAGCCCGGTTTTATAGCGCGCGCTCTGCGGGCAATATTTGCAATCTTCCGGGCAGGCACCGGTCTTGATCGACAGCAGCGTACTGACCTGAACATGGCGCGGATCGAAGTGCTGACGATGCACCTGTTGGGCTTCGAACATCAGCTCCAGGAAAGGTTTATTGAATAATTCAGTGACTTGCGACATCGTCCAGCGTGCGTGGTGAGCCATGGGGCTTCTCCAAAGGGTTTTGTTAATTTTCGGTTCGGTTTATACTCGTAAACCTAAAACTTTTCAAAATGGTTTACAAGTCGATTATGACCCAGGACGATCTCGCCTTCGACCAGCAGCATATCTGGCACCCTTACACCTCCATGACCCGCCCGCTTCCGGTCTACCCGGTGGCCTCGGCCCACGGCTGCGAACTGCACCTTGCCAGCGGCGAGCCGCTTGTTGACGGTATGTCATCCTGGTGGGCGGCCATTCACGGGTACAACCACCCGCGTCTGAATGCCGCGATGAAAGCGCAGATTGACCAGATGTCGCACGTGATGTTTGGCGGCATTACCCATCAACCGGCGGTTGATCTCTGCCGTCGTCTGGTGGCGATGACGCCCGATGCGCTGGAGTGCGTGTTCCTTGCCGATTCCGGCTCGGTGGCGGTGGAAGTGGCGATGAAAATGGCGCTGCAGTACTGGCATGCCAGGGGGGAATCCCGTCAGCGATTCCTGACCTTCCGCAACGGCTACCACGGCGATACCTTTGGCGCGATGTCGGTGTGCGATCCGGATAACTCCATGCACAGCCTGTGGAAGGGGTACCTGCCGGAAAACCTGTTTGCCCCGGCCCCGCAGAGCCGTTTCGACGGCGAGTGGAATGAAATGGACATGGTCGGCTTTGCGCGGCTGATGGCTGCCCACCGCCATGAGATTGCCGCCGTGATCCTCGAACCGATTGTTCAGGGTGCTGGCGGGATGCGCATGTACCATCCCGAGTGGTTAAAACGCATTCGTAAAATGTGTGACCGCGAGGGCATCCTGCTGATTGCCGATGAGATCGCCACCGGATTTGGCCGCACGGGTAAGCTGTTTGCCTGCGAACATGCGGATATCACACCGGATATCCTGTGCCTGGGGAAAGCGCTGACCGGCGGCACCATGACGCTCTCCGCCACCCTCACTACCCGTCAGGTGGCCGACACCATCAGCGACGGCGAAGCGGGCTGCTTTATGCATGGCCCGACCTTTATGGGCAATCCGCTGGCCTGCGCGGTGGCAAACGAAAGTCTCGCGATCCTGCAAAACGGCGAGTGGCAAACGCAGGTTGCGGCGATTGAGGCGCAGCTGAAAGAAGAGCTGAGCGCCGCCTCGGGGGCGAATTTCGTGGCGGACGTGCGCGTGCTGGGTGCCATCGGCGTGATTGAGACCACCCATCCGGTGAATATGGCGGCATTGCAGCGCTTCTTTGTAGAGCGGGGGGTCTGGGTGCGGCCTTTCGGCAAACTTATCTACCTGATGCCACCGTATATCATCACGGCTGAACAGCTACGCACGTTAACCGCCGCGGTGGTTGAAGCCGTTAACATTCCGGCGCATTTCACGATTTGACCCTATGCGTTACACTTCCTGAACGAGTGAATAACGAGGGCAAACCGTATGAAAATCATCAGTAAAGATCTGCGCGACGGCGAAAAACTGCCTGAACGCCACGTCTTCAACGGGATGGGGTATCAGGGAGATAATATCTCTCCGCACCTGGCATGGGACGATGTGCCGGCGGGCACCAAAAGCTTTGTGGTCACCTGCTACGACCCGGATGCGCCAACCGGCTCCGGCTGGTGGCACTGGGTTGTGGCCAACCTGCCCGCCGATACGCGCGTTCTGCCGCAGGGTTCCGGCTCCGACCTGGTCGCCCTGCCGGAAGGCGCCATTCAGACGCGCACTGATTTTGGGAAAGCCGGTTACGGTGGCGCGGCGCCGCCAAAAGGGGAAACGCACCGCTATATCTTCACGGTTCACGCGCTGGATGTAGAGAAGATTGAGGTCGACGAAGGGGCGAGCGGCGCGATGGTAGGGTTTAATGTGCATTTCCATTCGCTGGAGAGCGCGTCAATTACGGCGATGTATTCGTAAAAAAAAGCCGGGTGGCGGCTACGCCTTACCCGGCCTACATCTCGGATTCGTAGGCCCGGTAAGCGCAGCGCCACCGGGCAAAAAAATCACAGCACCGAAGGCAACAACCCCACCAGACGCCCCTCTTCCAGAAGCTGCATCGCCTCATCAATATCCGGCGCAAAGAAGCGGTCATCATCGTAATGCGATACGTGCTCACGCAGCGCATGACGTGCCTGCTCCAGCAGCGGGCTGGACTTCAGCCCTTCACGCAGATCGATCCCCTGACACGCCGCCAGCCATTCCACCGCCAGCACGCCACGGGTATTGGCGGCCATTTCCCACAGACGACGTCCGGCTGCCGGAGCCATTGAGACGTGGTCTTCCTGGTTGGCAGAGGTTGGCAGGCTGTCCACGCTGTGCGGATGCGACAGCGCTTTGTTTTCGCTCGCCAGCGCTGCGGCCGTCACCTGGGCAATCATAAAGCCTGAATTCACCCCGCCGTTGCGCACCAGGAACGGTGGCAGCTGGGACATATGCTTATCCATCATCAGCGCAATGCGCCGCTCGGACAAGGCGCCCACTTCGGCAATCGCCAGCGCGATGTTATCCGCCGCCATCGCCACGGGCTCGGCGTGGAAGTTACCACCGGAGACCACCTCGTTTTCCTGGGCGAACACCAGCGGGTTATCGGACACCGCGTTGGCTTCCACCAGCAGCACTTCTGCGGCCTGGCGCAGCTGCGTCAGACACGCGCCCATCACCTGCGGCTGACAGCGCAGCGAGTACGGATCCTGTACCTTGTCACAGTTATGGTGCGAATCAGCAATCTCACTGGTCTCCGTCAGCAGATGGCGATACATCGCGGCAGCGTCAATTTGCCCGCGCTGGCCACGTACGTCATGAATACGCGCGTCAAACGGACGACGCGAGCCCAGCACCGCCTCCGTGGTCAGCGCACCGCACACCACGGCCGAGGCGAACAGATCTTCGGCTTCAAACAGACCGCGCAGCGCAAAGGCCGTGGAGGCCTGCGTGCCGTTAAGCAGCGCCAGCCCCTCTTTTGCCGCAAGGGTGATTGGCGCTAATCCGGCCTTTTTCAGCGCCTCTTTTGCCGGAAGCCACTCTCCCTGCCAGCGCGCCTGACCTTCCCCCAACAACAGCAGCGACATATGCGCCAGCGGGGCGAGATCGCCGGAGGCGCCAACGGAGCCTTTGGCGGGGATCCACGGATAGACTTCCGCGTTCACCAGCGCTATCAGGGCCTGGATCACGCTCAGACGAATGCCGGAAAAGCCGCGCGCCAGACTGTTAATTTTGAGCACCATCATCAGACGGACAATCTCGTCGTCCAGCGGCTGGCCAACGCCTGCGGCATGGGAAAGCACCAGCGAACGCTGGAGATTTTCCAGATCGTGCGTGGCAATGCGCGTCTGCGCCAGCAGACCAAAACCGGTGTTGATACCGTAGGCGGTACGCCCCTCGGCAATAATGGCTTCAACGCAGGCCACGCTGTCGTTAATGGCGGCATGGGCGCTTTCATCCAGCGAGAGCGTGACCGGCTGACGCCAGACGTGACGCAGCTGTTTGAGCGTGAGCGAGCCGGGAGTGAGTGTTAACGCGTTCATTCATGCTTTCCTTGTGTGGCAGGGATCATCGGCAGGTTAAGTCCCTGCTCTGTGGCACATTCAATGGCAATCTCGTAACCCGCATCTGCGTGACGCATCACGCCGGTTGCCGGGTCGTTGTGCAGCACGCGTGCGATACGCGCGGCGGCTTCATCCGTTCCGTCACAGACGATAACCATCCCGGAATGCTGGGAGAAGCCCATCCCCACGCCGCCACCGTGGTGCAGCGATACCCAGGTCGCGCCGCTGGCGGTGTTGAGTAAGGCATTCAGCAGCGGCCAGTCGGAGACCGCGTCTGAGCCGTCGCGCATGGCTTCGGTTTCACGGTTCGGGCTGGCGACGGAGCCAGAATCCAGATGGTCGCGACCAATCACAATCGGGGCTGACACTTCGCCGCTGCGCACCATTTCGTTAAAAGCCAGACCCAGCTTTTGCCGCCACTCCAGCCCAACCCAGCAGATACGCGCCGGCAAGCCCTGGAAGTTAATGCGCTCGCGGGCCATATCCAGCCAGTGGTGCAGGTGTTCATCGTCCGCGACAATTTCCTTCACTTTGGCATCGGTTTTGTAGATATCTTCCGGGTCGCCGGACAGGGCCACCCAGCGGAACGGACCGATACCGCGGCAGAACAGCGGACGAATATAGGCAGGGACAAATCCCGGAAAATCAAAGGCGTTGCTGACACCCATCTCTTTTGCCATCTGGCGGATGTTGTTGCCGTAATCGAAGGTCGGAATACCCATCTCGCTGAACGCCAGCATGGCGGAGACGTGTTCTGCCATCGAACGCTTAGCGGCCAGTACCGTGCCTTCAGGATCGGTTTCTGCTTTTTGCTGGTAGGCTTCCCACGTCCAGCCTTTTGGCAGATAACCGTGCAGCGGATCGTGGGCGCTGGTCTGGTCGGTGACGAGGTCAGGGCGAACGCCACGGGCCACGAGTTCCGGCAGGATCTCTGCCGCGTTGCCGCACAACGCTATCGATACCGCTTTACCTTCCGCGGTGTATTTTTTGATACGCGCCAGCGCGTCATCGAGGCTGTCGGCCTGTTCGTCAACATAGCGGGTACGCAGACGGAAATCGATGCGGCTCTGCTGGCACTCAATGTTCAGCGAGCAGGCGCCAGCCAGCGTCGCGGCCAGCGGCTGTGCACCGCCCATGCCACCCAGACCCGCGGTCAGTACCCAGCGGCCTTTCAGCGAGCCGTTGTAGTGCTGACGACCGGCTTCGACGAAGGTTTCATAGGTGCCCTGCACAATCCCCTGGCTGCCAATGTAGATCCAGCTACCCGCGGTCATCTGGCCATACATCGCCAGCCCTTTGGCATCCAGTTCGTTAAAGTGTTCCCAGGTCGCCCAGTGTGGGACCAGGTTGGAGTTGGCAATCAAAACGCGCGGCGCGTTTTTGTGGGTTTTAAACACACCGACCGGCTTGCCGGATTGCACCAGCAGGGTTTCGTCGTGTTCCAGTTCGGTCAGGGCCTTAACAATGGCGTCATAGCACTCCCAGTTGCGCGCGGCGCGGCCAATGCCGCCGTACACCACCAGCTCGTGGGGGTTTTCCGCAACCTCAGGATCAAGGTTGTTCATCAACATGCGCAGTGGTGCTTCGGTGAGCCAGCTTTTGGCGGTAAGGGTGGTGCCGCGCGCGGCGCGGACATCCTGCTGACGGTATTTACCTGACGACATTGTGTGCTCCTCATACGGGACAGATGATGCATTTAGATATACTTGTATAGACAAGCACACACAAGGTCAGATTTAACAAAAAAGATACAATTTTGTTATATTGCGTTAGCTATCACGCTTTTAAAACTTATGACATAAAGTGGCCCTGCAACCGATAGCGGCTACCGGGGAACAGCAGTCTTGCATGCGACACAATCTGCGCAGATGACCAGGTGCGGCGGCGGATCAGCAGGCAGGGATCGTGCTCTTTGATACGCAGCAGCTCGCACTCCTGCGGCGTCGCGCGCACCGCTTCCACAATGTGCTCCCCTTCCGTCAGCGGTGCGACAAGCGAGAGAAAGGCATGCGGCGTGGTTTGAGTGTAATCCTGGTCCAGATAGTCCGGTATCCGTTCGGCGTTTACGCAGCGATCCTCAATCTGCACCGGCACGTCATTTTCGAAATGCACCATTACGGAATGGAAGATCCGGGTTCCCTCCTTGACGTTCAGTACCGCAGCCTGCTCGGCGCTGGCCTGCGTCTCTTCAAGCACCAGCACTTCGCAGTGGTGCTGATGGTTTCGCGACGCTATCTCGTCCGCAATGCTGCGGATTTCAAACAGCGCCGATTGTCCTTTCGGCTCCGCCACAAACGTCCCGACCCCTTGCAGACGCACCAGCAGGCCTTCGTCGGTTAGCTCGCGTAACGCCCGGTTGATGGTCATCCGGCTAAAACCAAACTGCGCCACCAGATCGGCTTCAGAGGGAATGCGGTCATGCGGCCGCCAGACGCCGGTGGCGATTTTTTCGCTGATCGTCTGCTTCACCTTTTCGTAGAAAGGCGCGGGAGAGCCGGATGGCGGCTGAGGTGAGCGTGAGAACATCGTGACTCCTTAAATATTGTTATGCCCACCAGTGAGCAATTTGCCAGGCCAGACGGGCGGCAAGCTTCGCCCCCTGTCCGTCCCGATCGTAGTGAGGGTTAAATTCTACCAGATCGGCGGCCTGCAGTTTTCCGCTACGGCAAATGCGCTCGATCGCGGGCAGGAGATCCCGCGCAGGCACGCCTAACGCCGCGGGGGCTGACACGGCGGGCATCTCGGCTGCGGGCAGAACGTCCAGATCAATGGTGAGGTAAACACGATCGGCCTGCGCCAGCACCTGTTCCAGGGCTGATAGCGCATCCAGGTGGAAATGCAGATCGTCCACCAGCGTGGCGTTAAGCCGTTCAGCCTCGTCAAACAGCGCCTGGGTGTTCGCCGCGCGGCTGACGCCAAAACAGGCGTACTGAAATTCCCGCGCGTGGTCAGCACAGTAGTTCGCCAGCTGACGAAACGGGGTGCCGGAGGTGGCCCGTTCGGCCTTGCGCAAATCAAGATGCGCATCCAGGTTGATGACCGCCACGCGCTCATTCGGGAACGCCTCAAGGATACCACGGCCGTGGGCCCAGGCGGTCTCGTGTCCGCCGCCCAACACCAGCGTACGCATGCCAGCCTGCTGACAGGTGACCACGGCATCGCTCAGTGCCTGTTGGCCCTCTTCCAGTTGGTCATCCTCAACGTAAACCGACCCCATGTCCACCAGCCGTTCGTGGCCGGAATGCGTTGCCATGTTCGCCAGCGCCTTACGCAGCACGTCGGGAGCCTGCGCCGCCCCCTGCCTGCCCTGATTACGCCTTACTCCTTCATCACAGGCAAAGCCTATCAGCGCAATCGCGGATGAAACCGGGGTAAATTGCGACGGCTGGCGTATGGTCTGAAAAATACGTTTTGCGTTGCTGGCCTCGGCGCTGTCGTCGCGCCCCTGCCAGACGGTCTTAGCAACGGGCTGCCAACTCATACTGCCTCCCCCCGGAAAATGCGTTGATACAGCGGATTGCGTCCCGGCTCGTAAACCATTTCTACCGGATGGTCTGCATCCCAGACGATAAAATCAGCCATGAAACCGGCCTTTAACTGCCCGTGCGTTGTTCCACGCCCCAGCGCTTGCGCGGCGTGCCGCGTGACGCCAGCCCAGGCCTCTTCAGGCGTCAGGCCAAACTGTACGCAGGCCATGTTCATGGCCAGATGAATGCTCGCGAACGGGCTGGTGCCGGGGTTGTAATCCGTGGCGACCGCCATCGGTACGCCCTGCGCCCGGAGCTGTTCAACCGGTGGACGCTGACGCTCCTGAAGAAAATAGAACGCACCGGGCAGCAGTACCGCAACCGTGCCGCTTTGCGCCATGGCCTGAACACCCTTCTCATCCAGGTATTCGATATGATCGGCAGATAACCCTTTAAATCGGCTGACCAGCGCCGCACCGCCCAGGTTAGAAAGTTGCTCCACGTGCCCTTTCACCGGAATACCCCGTGCGCGGGCGGCCAGGAAAAGCCGCTCGGTTTGTGCTGGCGTGAAGCCGACGTTTTCACAAAAAACATCCACCGCTTCGAACAGCCCTTTTTGCCACAGTTCGGGCATGATCTGCTCGCACACCAGGGTAAGGTACGCGTCTGGATCGTGGCGGTATTCCGCCGGAACCGCATGTGCCGCCAGCAGGGTTGGGCTGATCTCAACCGGATTACTCAGGCTGAGCTGGCGTGCGACCTGCAGCATTTTTTCTTCAGCCGCGGCGTTAAGACCGTAGCCGGATTTGATTTCCAGGGTGGTCACCCCTTCATTCATTAACCGCTCCAGCCGCTGCTGCGCCAGTGTAAGCAAATTTTCCGGCGAACTGTCGCGGGTTGCCGAGACGGTGGCGTTAATTCCGCCCCCCTGTGCGCTGATGGTCTGGTAGGAGACACCGTTGAGACGCTGTTCCCACTCCGCCGCGCGATTGCCGCCAAACACCAGGTGGGTATGGCAGTCGATAAGACCCGGCGTGACCAGGCGTCCACCGAGATCGACGCATTTATCATGCCCGGAAGGGAGGTCTGCTTCAGGAATGACGGCCAGAAGGGTTTGACCGCGCACCACAAGGGCATGATGCGCTTGCAGGCCATACGATTCTTCACCAGGAACCATTGTCGCCAGTCGCGCATTTCGCCATATCACATCGTCGGGATGAAGTTGCAGCATAAGCCTTTCACTTGTCATGGGTTGTATAGACATTTATTTTCATCTGCTGGCTGCTGTCAACCGCCTTTATGAAAATGTTATTTATTTGTGACGACTTTCCCGCCCCCTGCGGGCGAAAAATGCAACTTTTCCCCTTTTTATCTTCCCGTTTCGCTCAACTTAGTATAAAAAAGCAGGCTATTTCGTCTATCTCGTTTAAGACTTGCATACCCAGGAGCTTCACCTTGAACATTTCCAGGATTTCCCGTCTGGCGTTGGCACTCGCCTTTGGCGTGACATTATCCGCATGCAGTTCAACGCCACCGGATCAGCGACCTTCTGAGCAGGTCGCGCCAGGCACCGCGTCCCGTCCGATTTTGTCCGCTGATGAAGCGAAAAACTTCGATCGCGCGCACTACTTCTCCGTGATGGATCCAAACGCTGCGCCGTGGACGCCGTCTTCTATTAACCTGCCGAAGCAGCCAAACTTTGTTGTGGGTCCGGCAGGGGCGCAGGGCGTGACGCATACCTCTATTCAGGCTGCGGTTGACGCTGCCATCACCAAACACAGCGCATCTCGCCAGTACATCGCGATCATGCCAGGTGAATATGAAGGTACCGTTTACATTCCGGCAGCACCGGGCAGCATCACCCTTTACGGTCTGGGCGAAAAAGCCATCGACGTTAAAATTGGTCTGGCGATTGATTCCGAAATGGACAGCACCACCTGGCGTCACCTGGTCAACCCGGCGGGTAAATACATGCCGGGCAAACCAGCCTGGTATATGTTTGATAACTGCCAGAGCAAGCGTGCCGCTACCATTGGCGTGATGTGTTCTGCGGTCGTCTGGTCTCAGAACAACGGTCTGCAACTGCAGAACCTGACCATCCAGAACACCCTGGGCGACAGCGTTGATGCGGGTAACCACCAGGCCGTGGCGCTGCGTAGCGATGGCGACAAAGTGCAGATCAACAACGTGAACATTCTGGGTCGTCAGAACACCTTCTTCGTGACCAACAGCGGCGTACAGAACACCCTGCAGAATAACCGTCTGACCCGTACGCTGGTGACCAACAGCTACATCGAAGGTGATGTGGATATGGTCTCCGGTCGTGGCGCGGTGGTATTTGATAACACCGATTTCCGCGTCGTAAACTCACGTACCCAGCAGGAAGGTTATGTCTTTGCGCCAGCGACACAGTCTAACCTGTTCTACGGTTTCCTCGCCGTCAACAGCCGCTTCAACGCCTCCGGTGACGGCGTGGCGCAGCTGGGTCGCTCCCTGGACGTGGACTCTGCAACCAACGGTCAGGTTGTGATCCGCGACAGCGTTATCAACGAAGGTTTCAACGTGGCAAAACCATGGGCTGACGCCGCCATCTCCAAACGTCCATTCTCCGGCAATACCGGTTCCGTGGACGATAAAGGAAACGTGCAGCGCAACCTGAACGACGCTAACTTCAACCGCATGTGGGAATACAACAACCGCGGTCTGGGTAGCAAAGTGGTTGCTGAGCCGAAGCAGTAATCTGTTTTGCCGGGTGGCGGCTTCGCCTTACCCGGCCTGTCCGTTACTGCAGTACCACCGGGCATAAAAAAACCTCGCGTTCGCGAGGTTTTTTGTTTTAAGCCGCTTAGTGAGCGTTCACCACTACCCACATTGGCCCCTGGCCTACCGCATAGCGCCCTTTCTCTTCCAGCAGGCCCTGCTCGCCTTTGATTTCGTACAGGGCGATGTGGTGAGACTTCTGCCCCGCTGCAATCAGGTATTTACCGCTGTGATCGATATTAAAGCCACGCGGCTGCGTTTCCGTCGGCTGGAAGCCTTCTACTGCCAGCACGCTGCCGTCTTCCGAGACGCTAAAGATGGTGATCAGGCTGGAAGTACGGTCACAGGCGTAGAGATGGCGACCATCCGGCGTAATATGAATATCCGCCGCCCAGCGGGTATCCGAGAAGTCAGACGGCATCATATCCAGCGTCTGCACGCACTCAATCTGCCCGTTAGGATCTTTCAGTTCCCAGACGTCCACTGAACTGTTCAGCTCGTTGACCACGTAGGCGTACTGCTGGTTTGGATGGAAGACCATATGACGCGGGCCTGCCCCCTCTACGGTGGTCACTTCAGCCGGATTCTGCGCCACCAGGTGACCATCGTCGCTCAGGGTAAACAGGCAGATACGATCCTGCTTCAGCGCCGGTACCCACAGCGTGCGGTTGTCCGGGGAGATATTCGCCGAGTGGCAGCCTTCCAGCCCTTCCACCACATCCACGGTTTCGACCGGAATGCCCTCTTCCAGACGCGTCACGCTGACACAGCCCGCGTTATAGGAGCCGCTGAAAACAAAGTTGCCCTGGCGATCGGTTGAGATGTGGGTTGGGCTACCCGGCAATGGCGCTTCCGCAGTGTAAGTCAGCGCGCCGTCATCCGGAGAGATGCGGTAGGCCAGCACGCGAAACTCCGGGCGCACACCCACGTACAAGAAACGTTTATCCGGGCTGATCGCCATTGGTTGTACCTGACCAGGCACATCAACAACCTGCACCAGCGTGAGGGTCCCCTCGGCATTTAAACGCCAGACGTGGATCTGCTGGCTTTCAGGACTGGCGGTATAAACGGTTTGTTTCATGAATATTCACTCCTCACTGCGCATGAAAGTAGTTAACTTTTGACGGTGAATGCTGAATTGTCGACGGGAATTTTGACGCGTTCGCCTCTCGGTGTACCATCCCATCAGATCGTAAATTCAATATTAACCCGGAAAAACAAATGACCTCGCGTGTGATTGCTCTGGATTTAGACGGTACCTTACTGACGCCGCAAAAAACCCTCCTCCCCTCCTCCCTTCAAGCGCTTAAACGCGCGCAGGAAGTGGGATATCAACTCCTTATCGTAACGGGTCGACATCACGTTGCCATTCACCCTTTTTATCAGGCACTGGCGTTAGATACACCTGCAATTTGTTGTAATGGCACTTATTTGTATGATTATCAAGCAAAAAAGGTTTTAGAATCCGACCCGCTGCCGGTTCCCCAGGCATTGCAGTTAATTGAACTGCTGGATGAACATGCGATCCACGGCCTGATGTATGTCGATAATGCGATGGTCTATGAGCGCCCGACCGGCCACGTAATCCGCACCACCAACTGGGCTCAGTCTCTGCCAGAAGCGCAGCGTCCGGTCTTTACCCAGGTCTCTTCCCTGCGCCAGGCGGCTCAGGATGTTGAGGCTATCTGGAAATTCGCGTTGACCGATGAAGATACCACCAAACTGAAAACCTTCGCGAAACACGTTGAACAGGCGCTGGGTCTGGAGTGCGAATGGTCCTGGCATGACCAGGTGGATATTGCCCGTAAAGGCAACAGCAAAGGTAAACGCCTGACGCAGTTCGTGGAGTCTCAGGGATGGTCAATGCAGGATGTGATCGCCTTTGGCGATAACTACAACGACATCAGCATGCTGGAAGCCGCCGGAACGGGCGTGGCAATGGGCAATGCCGATGACGCGGTGAAAGCGCGCGCTAACGTGGTGATTGGCGATAACACCACCGACAGCATCGCGCAGTACATTTATACCCACCTGCTGTAATCAGGTGGTAATGGAGACGCTCTTGATTTGCGCGTAAAGCCACAGGCCAGGTTTGATCCCTAACTCATCCCTGGCCCACGGGCTGATCCGTGCCCAGAGCGTCCTGCTCCCCACCTCAAGCTGCACCTCTACCTGACCGTTATCATCAAAACACTCGGCGACCTTCGCGCGCAGGATATTTCGGATACTGGTCTGCAGCGGAGGCTGTAAAACCAGAGAGACATCCGACGCCTGAATACGAATACGCAGCGCCGACTGCAGGGGCTTGTCGATTTTATTCACCCACAGGTGCTGGTCGCCCAACGCCAGGGCGGTCATCGCGTAATGCGGGTGGTGCTCCAGCACGCTCACCTTCAGGATACTGCTCTGCTGCTCCCGGGGCAGCCACGGGTGCATGACGCTACTGCCCCAGACCTCTTCAAGATTGCCAAACGCCTTTACGCTGCCGTTTTCCAGCACCAGTACGTTATCCGCCAGATGCAGAATTTCATCCAGGGAGTGGCTGACGTACAGCATCGGGATCTTGATTTCACGCGCCAGGCGCTGGAGATACGGCAGGAGTTCACGTTTACGCGGAATATCCAGCGAGGCCAGCGGCTCATCAAGCAGCAGGAGTTCGGGGGCGGTGAGCAACGCGCGCCCTATCGCCACCCGCTGTTTCTCACCGCCGGAGAGCGAGGAAGGCAAGCGGTCAAGCAGTGGCTCAATGCCCAGCAGCGCCACCAGCTTGTCAAACTGCGCGGCCATGCTTTTGGCCATGCCGTAACGCAGATTCCCGCGCACGCTGTAGTGCGGGAATAACCGCGCATCCTGAAACACATAGCCAATGCGCCGTTTATCCGGCGTCAGGTAAATCTTGTTTTCAACGTCATTCAGGACGCGATTATTCAGCACAATGCGCCCTGCCTGAGGACGTGTCAGGCCACCGATCGCATTAATGAGCGAGGTTTTCCCGGCGCCGGAGACCCCAAAGATGGCGGTGATGCCGGTGGCAGGCAGCGTCTCGTCCAGTGTAAGGGTGTGGTTTCCCAGCGTCTGGGTGAAATGGAGTTCCAACATAACTATTTCCCCATCCGCTCGCGGCTGAGTCGCGCCAGCCATTCAGAGACCAGCAGCGATATCAGCGCCAGCACAATTGAGATAACACACAGACGCGCCGCAGCACCTTCGCCACCCGGCGTCTGTATCAGCGTATACATGGCCGAAGGGATCGTCCGCGTTTCACCGGGGATGTTCGAAACAAAGGTAATGGTGGCACCGAATTCACCCAGCGAACGGGCAAAGGCCAGTACCGTACCGACAATAATGCCCGGCAGCGTGAGCGGTAGCGTAATGGTGAAAAAGACGCGCCAGCGCCCGGCACCCAGCGTGCGGGCGGCCTGTTCCAGTTTGATATCCACCCCTTCCAGCGCCAGGCGGATAGCCCTCACCATCAGCGGAAATGACATCACCGCCGCGGCCAGCACCGCACCGCGCCAGCTAAAGGCAAAGGTCAGCCCGAACCAGTCGTACAGCCATTGGCCGATAAACCCGCGTCGGCCCATGGACACAAGCAGCAGATATCCCACCACGACGGGCGGCAACACCAGCGGAAGATGGAGAACGCTGTCAAGCAGCGCTTTGCCGGGAAACTTACAGCGCACCAGCAACCAGGCAAAGAAGATCCCAAAGGGCAAACTTAGCGCAACCGCCAGGGAAGAGACTTTCAGGCTCAGCAGTACAGCCTGCCATTCAGGATCGGTCAATATCATTCGTGAGTCGTAAATCCATAACGTTTAAAGATTGCGGACGCTTCCGGCCCCTTCAGGTACGCCTGGAAGGCCGTCACGGTCGCATTTTTATGTCCATCAACAATCGCAACAGGATATTCCACTTTCTTGTGGGCGTCTTCCGGGAACGTGCCAACCACTTTGACCCCCTTGCTGGCAACGGCATCCGAGCCGTAGATAATGCCCAGCGGAGCCTCATTGCGCTCCACCAGCGCCAGCGCACCGCGTACGTCTTCCGCCGGCGCCAGATCTGATGACAGTGTCTGCCACGCGCCCAGTTTCTGCAGGGCCTCTTTCGCGTAAATTCCAGCCGGTACATGGTCCGGATCGCCCACTGCCAGCCGGCCACCGTTCAGAAGACGCGTCCAGTGAGTCTCTTTGTTGATGGCGATGTCACCCTGCGGACTGGCTTTTGGCGCGACCACGACAAGGCTATTCCCCAGCAGCGTTTCGCGGGTTGTCGTATCCACGGCTTTCTTATCAATGGCGTAATCCATCCATTTCTGATCGGCAGAGATGAACAGATCGGCCGGTGCCCCCGCTTCTATCTGGCGCGCCAGTGTAGAAGAAGACGCGAAAGAGGAGACGACGTCGACGTTCTTCTCTTTTTTATACGCAGCAGCAATATCCTGCATCGCATTCGTCAGCGACGCCGCCGCAAAAACCGTAATTTTACCTTCATCGGCCAGCGCGTGTCCGGTCAGCGAAAGTGCCAGCGTTGCCCCTGCGAAAAAGCGTAACCCTGTACGTGCCATCTGTAGCTCCTGTGAGTTTCGTTATATACGCAATAATATAACGACAACGCCGGAGATATCCCAGCGTTAAATCGTACCGATCAAGAGGTACAATTACCGGATGCTTTAAATCATATCGGCGATGACGAAAAATACTTGAGAGCAAAACGCCCGGGCAAGCCGGGCGTTTTGTGGGGAATCAGTGCTGCTTTTTAGCGCGGTCTCTGTGACCAATGTTCGAAAAGACGTTGAACACTTCACCCAGGCCGTAGATGGCACCGAGGATGATGGCCATCACTACTGGTACCATGATCACGGCGAATACCAGACTTTTCAACAACTCTAACATGGTTTTCTCCAGATATTGTGGACGGCTTATTCTACCCTGAAAAGTAAGAAAAACATCCCCTTTTGTGCGGTCCCCTTTGCGCCCTGTGCCATTTGGTTCACAATAGCCCTTTTGTCAGGACACTCCGTTATGCAGGCTGAAATTCTCCTTACCCTACGACTTCAGCAGAAGCTTTTCGCCGATCCGCGACGTATCGCCCTGCTTAAACAAATAGAACAAACGGGTTCAATAAGCCAGGGGGCAAAGAACGCGGGCATTAGTTATAAAAGCGCCTGGGACGCGATCAACGACATGAATACCCTGAGCGAGCAGATGCTGGTTGAGCGAGCCACGGGCGGCAAAGGGGGCGGTGGCGCCGTGCTGACCCGCTACGGCCAGCGTCTGATTCAGCTTTATGACCTGCTGGCCCAGATCCAGCAGAAAGCGTTCGATGTGCTAAGTGACGATGATAACCTCCCGCTGGACAGCCTGTTAGCCGCCATTTCTCGCTTCTCACTCCAGACCAGCGCCCGCAACCAGTGGTTTGGCACGGTCACCGCGCGCGATAACGGGCAGGTCCAGCAACATATCGAGATCCTGCTTGCCGACGGCACCACACGCCTGAAAGCCGCGATTACCGCCCAAAGCGGAGAGCGTCTGGGGCTGGATGAAGGCAAGGAGGTGCTGGTGTTGCTGAAAGCGCCGTGGGTCGCAGTGACGCGCGATGCCGAACGCGCCAAAGCGGCAGACAACCAGCTGCAGGGTACCATCCAGCGCATTGAACGTGGTGAAGCGCAGTGTGAGGTCCTGATGACCCTACCGGACGGCCAGGTGCTGTGCGCGACGGTTGCCCTGAGCGAGGCGCACGAATTAGAAGAAGGTGCTGTAGTCACCGCATATTTCAACGCAGACCGGGTAATTATCGCCACATTGTGCTGAGCGGATTGACAAGCGTGTCGACAGTGAGTATCCCTGACATCTGATGCTGCAAAAAATGGGATAAATCATGTCATCATTGCATATTTCGCAAGGTACGTTTCGTCTTGGCGATACCCGAACGCTGACGCTGCCAGATTTAACACTCCATGCGGGTGAAAGCTGGGCATTTGTGGGCACCAACGGAAGCGGCAAGTCCGCGCTGGCCCGGGCGCTGGCCGGAGAGCTCACCCTGCTTAAAGGTGAACGCCAGAGCCATTTTACGCGTACGACGCGCCTGTCGTTTGAACAGCTGCAGAAGCTGGTGAGCGATGAATGGCAGCGTAACAACACGGACCTCCTCAGCCCGGGCGAAGAAGACACGGGCCGCACAACGGCAGAAATTATTCAGGACGAAGTCAACAATCCCGCCCGTTGTCAGCAGCTGGCGGAGCAGTTTGGCATCACCGCCCTTCTCAACCGCCGCTTCAAATACCTTTCCACCGGCGAGACGCGTAAAACGCTGCTCTGCCAGGCGCTGATGAGCGAACCTGAGCTGTTAATCCTGGATGAGCCGTTCGACGGTCTGGACGTGCAGTCCCGCGCCCAGCTGGCGGACCTGCTGGCCTCGCTTAACCAGCAGGGCTACACCCTTGTGCTGGTGCTTAACCGTTTTGATGAAATCCCGGATTTTGTGCAGAACGCCGGGGTGCTGGCGGACTGCAGCCTTACCGAAACCGGCGAAAAATCGGTACTGCTGAAACAGGCGTTGATTGCCCAACTGGCGCACAGCGAAAAGCTCGACGGCATTACCCTGCCCGAACCCGACGCCCCTTCGGTACGTCTCGCTTTAGATCCTAATCAGCCGCGGATTGTGCTGCGTGAAGGGGTGGTCTCTTATGACGATCGTCCGATCCTGAATCATCTCAGCTGGACGGTTAATCCGGGCGAACACTGGCAGATTGTCGGTCCCAACGGCGCGGGGAAATCGACGCTGCTGAGTCTGATCACCGGCGATCACCCGCAGGGCTACAGCAACGATCTGACCCTGTTTGGCCGCCGTCGCGGAAGCGGTGAAACCATCTGGGATATCAAAAAGCATATCGGCTATGTCAGCAGCAGCCTGCATCTGGATTACCGGGTCAGCACCACCGTACGCAATGTGATCCTCTCCGGGTACTTTGATTCCATCGGTATTTATCAGGCGGTATCGGACAAACAGCACAAGCTGGCCCAGCAGTGGCTGGATATTCTGGGGATGGACAACCGGGTCGCTGACGCGCCGTTTCACAGTCTGTCCTGGGGGCAGCAGCGTCTGGCATTGATCGTCCGGGCGCTGGTGAAACACCCGACCTTGCTGATCCTCGATGAGCCGCTTCAGGGGCTGGATCCGCTGAACCGCCAGCTGATCCGTCGCTTTGTGGATGTGCTGATTGGCGAAGGTGAGACCCAGTTACTGTTTGTCTCACATCATGCTGAAGACGCACCGGCCTGCATCTCGCACCGTCTGGAGTTTATCCCGGACGGTGAGCACTATCGTTACCTGCTGAGCAAAATCGATTAACTTCCGGAGGGCGCCGCCCTCCGCTTTTCAGATAACCTGCAGTGATACTTCTTTATCTCTTTGATCTACAATGCGAGTGGATCAAAAAAAAGCGGGTTTGAAAAACAGTGTAAACGATTCCACTAATTTATCCCATGTCACACTTTTCACGTCTCTGTTATGCTATAGTTATTACATACCATAAGCCTAATGGAGCGAAATATGCGAGTTCTGGTAACAGGTGGTAGCGGTTACATAGGAAGTCATGCCTGTGTGCAACTGCTGCAAAACAATCATGATGTCATCATCCTCGACAACCTGTGCAATAGTAAGCGCAGCGTGCTGCCTGTGATTGAACGTCTTGGCGGAAAACAGCCGACTTTCGTCGAAGGTGACATCCGCAATGAAGCGTTGATGACCGAGATCCTCCACGACCATGCCATTGAAACGGTGATCCACTTCGCTGGCCTGAAAGCGGTCGGTGAGTCGGTCGCGAAGCCGCTTGAGTATTACGACAACAACGTCAACGGTACCCTGCGTCTTATCTCCGCCATGCGCGCGGCGAACGTCAAAAACTTCATCTTTAGCTCATCCGCCACCGTCTACGGCGACCAGCCCAAAATTCCTTACGTTGAAAGCTTCCCCACCGGTACGCCACAAAGCCCGTACGGCAAAAGCAAACTGATGGTGGAACAGATCCTGACCGACCTGCAAAAAGCACAGCCGGAGTGGAGCATCGCCCTGCTGCGCTACTTCAACCCGGTCGGCGCCCATCCGTCAGGCGATATGGGTGAAGATCCGCAGGGTATTCCAAATAACCTGATGCCGTATATCGCACAGGTGGCGGTGGGCCGCCGCGAGTCGCTGGCGGTGTTCGGCAATGACTACCCAACCGAAGATGGCACCGGCGTGCGTGATTACATCCACGTTATGGATCTGGCCGACGGCCACGTGGCAGCAATGCAGCAATTGGCCGACAAACCGGGCGTGCATATTTACAACCTCGGCGCCGGTATTGGCAGCAGCGTGCTGGATGTGGTTAACGCCTTCAGCAAAGCCTGCGGTAAGCCGGTCAACTATCACTTCGCCCCCCGCCGCGAAGGAGACCTCCCGGCATACTGGGCTGATGCAACCAAAGCCGATAAAGAGCTTAACTGGCGTGTTACCCGCACGCTGGATGAAATGGCACAGGATACCTGGCACTGGCAGTCTCGCCACCCACAAGGTTATCCGGACTAAGGATCCGTCATGACTTCATTCAATCCCGTCGATCATCCGCATCGTCGTTTTAACCCGCTTAGCGGGCAATGGATTTTGGTGTCTCCGCATCGCGCCAAGCGCCCCTGGCAGGGGGCGCAAGAGACGCCTGCAAAACAGACGCTGCCACAGCACGACCCGGACTGCTTCCTGTGTCCGGGCAACACCCGCGTAACGGGAGATAAAAACCCGGACTACAAAGGCACCTTCGTTTTCACCAACGATTTTGCCGCGCTCATGACCGACACGCCGGACGCGCCGCAGAGCGATGATCCGCTGATGCGTTGTGAAAGCGCCCGGGGAACCAGCCGCGTGATCTGCTTCTCGCCCGATCACAGCAAAACGCTACCGGAGCTTAGCGTTGATGCGCTGAAAGAGGTGGTGAGCACCTGGCAGGCACAAACTGCGGAGCTGGGCCAGACTTATCCGTGGGTGCAGGTGTTCGAAAATAAAGGCGCCGCGATGGGCTGCTCTAACCCGCATCCACACGGGCAGATCTGGGCGAACAGTTTCCTGCCCAACGAAGCCGAACGAGAAGATCGCCTGCAAAAAGCCTATTACGCGGAAAACGGCTCCCCGATGCTGGTGGACTACACCCGGCGTGAACTGGCCGACGGTAGCCGTACTGTGGTCGAAACGGAACACTGGCTGGCCGTTGTACCGTACTGGGCGGCGTGGCCCTTTGAAACGCTGCTGCTGCCTAAAGCACATGTTCAGCGCATTACGGATCTCAGCGACGCACAGCGTGACGATCTTGCGCTGGCGCTGAAAAAGCTGACCAGCCGTTACGACAATCTGTTCCAGTGCTCCTTCCCGTACTCAATGGGCTGGCACGGCGCACCGTTTAACGGCGAAGAGAATCAACACTGGCAGTTGCATGCCCATTTCTATCCGCCGCTGCTGCGTTCTGCGACGGTGCGTAAATTTATGGTGGGCTATGAAATGCTGGCGGAAACCCAGCGTGACCTGACGGCAGAACAGGCCGCAGAACGCCTGCGTGCCGTTAGCGATGTCCATTATCGCGAATCAGGAGTCTAATAAATGAGTCTGAAAGATAAAACACAATCCCTGTTTGCTGAAAAATTTGGCTACCCTGCCACCCACGTTATCCAGGCACCTGGCCGCGTAAACCTGATTGGTGAACACACCGACTACAACGACGGTTTTGTTCTGCCCTGTGCCATTGATTACCAGACGGTGATCGCCTGCGCAAAGCGCGATGACCACAAAGTGCGCGTGATTGCGGCGGATTACGGTAATGAGATAGACGAGTTTTCCCTCGATGCCCCGATTGTTATCCACGACGGCCAGCAGTGGTCCAACTATGTGCGCGGCGTGGTGAAACATCTGCAAAAGCGTAACAAGAATTTTGGCGGTGCAGATCTCGTCATCAGCGGCAACGTGCCACAAGGGGCCGGTTTAAGCTCGTCGGCATCCCTGGAAGTGGCGGTGGGAACCGTCTTCCAGCAGCTGTACCATCTGCCGCTGGACGGGGCGCAAATCGCACTGAACGGCCAGGAAGCGGAGAATCAGTTTGTGGGCTGCAACTGCGGCATCATGGACCAGCTTATCTCCGCGCTGGGCAAAAAAGAGCATGCGTTACTGATTGACTGCCGAACGCTTGGAACCAAAGCCGTTCCCCTGCCAAAGGGTGCCGCGGTCGTGATTATCAACAGCAACTTTAAACGTACGCTGGTGGGCAGCGAGTACAACACCCGCCGCGAGCAGTGCGAAACCGGCGCACGCTTCTTCCAGCAGCCGGCCCTGCGCGACGTGACGCTTGATGAATTCAACAAAGTGGCGCATGAGCTGGATCCGGTAGTGGCAAAACGCGTTCGTCATGTGTTGACCGAAAACGCCCGAACCGTTGAAGCCGCTTCCGCGCTGGCCAAAGGAGATCTGAAACGTATGGGGGAACTGATGGCAGAGTCCCACGCCTCCATGCGCGATGACTTCGAAATCACCGTTCCGCAAATCGATACCCTGGTGGAGATTGTCAAAGCGGTCATCGGCGATAAAGGCGGTGTACGCATGACGGGCGGTGGTTTTGGTGGCTGCATCGTCGCTCTGGTGCCGGAAGATCTCGTCCCGGCCGTCCAGTCGGCGGTGGAGAAACAGTACGAAGCCAAAACGGGCATTAAAGAAACGTTCTATGTTTGTAAAGCATCACAAGGAGCCGGACAGTGCTAAACGAAACGCCAACCCTCGCACCGGATGGTCTGCCGTATCGCCTGTTAACCCTGCGCAACAGCGCGGGGATGGTTGTTACGCTCATGGACTGGGGTGCCACCCTACTTTCCGCCCGCGTACCAATGCCAGACGGCAGCGTGCGCGAAACCCTTCTCGGCTGCGCGTCGCCTGAGCAGTATATCAACCAGGCCGCCTATCTTGGCGCGTCCGTCGGGCGCTATGCGAACCGCATTGCGAAAAGCCGTTTTGAGCTCGACGGTGTTCGCTACACGTTGCTGCCAAGCCAGGGTGAGAACCAGCTGCATGGTGGACCGGAAGGATTTGACAAACGCCGCTGGAAAATTGTCCAGCAAAACGACCGGGAAGTACTGTTTTCACTTGACTCGCTGGATGGCGACCAGGGATTCCCGGGTAACCTTACCGCGTTTGCACGCTTTACGCTGACCGACGACAACCGTATCGCCATTGAATACCGTGCGACGGTCGATAAGCCGTGTCCGGTCAACCTGACCAACCACGCCTACTTCAATCTGGACGGTAATCAGTGCGATGTGCGTAACCATAAGCTGCAGATCCTTGCGGATGCCTATTTGCCGGTGGACGAGATGGGCATTCCGTATCAGGGGCTGAAGCCCGTGGAAGGTACCAGCTTTGACTTCCGCAATGCAAAATCCATCGCCCAGGATTTCCTGAGCGATGACGATCAGTGCAAGGTGAAAGGTTACGACCACGCGTTCCTGCTGCAGGCACAAGGCGATGTGAAACAGCCTGCTGCACAGGTCTGGTCTGCGGATGAAAAACTGCAGATGACGGTCTACACCAGCGCCCCTGCCCTGCAATTCTACTCCGGTAACTATCTTGGCGGGACAACCGCACGTGAGCACGGCGAGTACAGCGACTGGCAAGGTCTGGCGCTGGAGAGCGAGTTCCTGCCGGACAGCCCGAACCATCCCGAATGGCCACAGCCGGACTGCGTGCTGCGCCCGGGTGAAGAGTACGTCAGCGTCACCGAGTATCATTTTACTCCGCACGCTTAACCTCCGGCCGCAACATCGTCAGCCCTCCCCTGGAGGGCTTTTTTCTGCACGCCTTGCTGAAAATAGCGCCAATCGCAGACAAAATCATAACCCTGGATTCACAAGCACCTTACACTCAGAGACTATTTTCGCTATGGTTAGGGTTAAGCGTTGCTGCTGGCACGGCCACGGCAATATAATGAGAATTGTTATCATTCTAAAAATGCTTGAGGAGTAAGAGATGGCTATTACTAAGCTGGTTCTGGTGCGCCACGGCGAAAGCCAGTGGAACAACGAAAACCGCTTCACCGGTTGGTACGACGTTGATCTGTCTGAGAAAGGCGTAAGCGAAGCAAAAGCAGCAGGTAAACTGCTGAAAGAAGAAGGCTTCAGCTTTGATTTTGCTTACACCTCTGTGCTGAAACGTGCCATCCACACCCTGTGGAACGTGCTGGACGAGCTGGATCAGGCCTGGCTGCCGGTTGAGAAATCCTGGAAACTGAACGAGCGTCACTACGGTGCGCTGCAGGGTCTGAACAAAGCCGAAACCGCTGAGAAGTACGGTGACGAGCAGGTTAAACAGTGGCGTCGCGGCTTCGCGGTAACCCCACCAGAGCTGACCAAAGATGACGAGCGCTATCCGGGCCACGACCCGCGTTACGCGAAACTGACCGACGCTGAGCTGCCAACCACCGAGAGCCTGGCGCTGACCATTGACCGCGTTGTTCCTTACTGGAACGAAACCATTCTGCCACGCCTGAAAAGCGGTGAGCGCGTGATCATCGCCGCTCACGGTAACTCCCTGCGCGCGCTGGTGAAATACCTGGACAACATGGGTGAAGACGAGATCCTCGAACTGAACATCCCGACTGGCGTACCGCTGGTGTATGAGTTCGACGAAAACTTCAAGCCAATCAAACACTACTATCTGGGTAACGCGGATGAGATCGCAGCGAAAGCCGCGGCTGTTGCGAACCAGGGTAAAGCGAAGTAATTTTCGCCGGACATAAAAAAAGCGCGGAGCCTTCCGCGCTTTTTTATTTGTGCCGGAAGAATCAACCGCGACGGGCTTTTACCGCATTCGCCAGCTGACGCAGGATCGCGTCGGTATCTTCCCAGCCAATGCAGGCATCCGTCACGCTCTTGCCATAGACCAGCGGCTCGCTGCCTTCGAGGTTCTGGTTACCCTCAACCAGATGGCTTTCAATCATCACCCCAATCACCGCTTTCTCGCCGCCAGCAATCTGCTGACAAACATCAGCGCCGACTTCCATCTGCTTTTTAAACTGCTTGCTGGAGTTGGCGTGGCTGAAGTCGATCATCACCTGAGGCGGCAGCCCCGCTTTTTCCAGCCCGACCTTCACTTCCGCGACATGTTTTGCGCTGTAGTTAGGCTCTTTACCGCCGCGCAGAATGATATGGCAGTCACCGTTACCGCTGGTGTTAACAATGGCAGAGTGACCCCATTTGGTCACGGACAGGAAGCAGTGTGGTGCCCCTGCCGCATTGATGGCGTCAATAGCGACTTTGATGGTGCCATCGGTACCGTTTTTAAAACCCACCGGGCAAGAGAGGCCGGACGCCAGTTCACGGTGAACCTGAGATTCAGTGGTACGCGCGCCAATGGCGCCCCAGCTCATCAGGTCTGCCAGATATTGTGGCGTAATCATATCCAGGAACTCACCGGCGGCTGGCAGGCCACTGTCGTTAATCTCCAGCAGTAGCTTGCGCGCAATACGCAGGCCGTCGTTAATCTGGAAGCTGTTGTCCATATGCGGATCGTTAATCAGCCCTTTCCAGCCAACGGTGGTGCGCGGCTTTTCAAAGTACACGCGCATCACAATTTCCAGCTCATCTTTAAGCTCTTCGCGCAGCTTAAGCAGTCTCGCGGCATACTCTTTTGCCGCGGCAGGATCGTGGATTGAGCACGGGCCAATCACCACCAGAAGACGATCGTCATTACCTTTCAGGATCTTATGGATCGCTTTACGAGCATGAGAAACCGTGTTTGCGGCATTTTCAGTGGCGGGGAATTTCTCAAGGAGTGCTACAGGAGGTAATAACTCATTGATCTCTTTAATGCGTAAATCGTCGTTCTGATAATTCATCTTCTTTCCAGCTCTGCCATATCTTTTGTAATGAAAGCAATCCTTTCAATCTATCTTGTCGACCAGGAAGTGTAAACACGGTTTTACACTTCACGCAGATAATTCCTGGAATTCGCCTAAAAATCGCCACAAAATAGCGAAAAACGAGATCTAACCTAAGCTTTTTAACTGTAACAACCATTTTTGCTTTATTAAACGCGATTCCCTACTGACGTAAGTCCGTCTGGCGGGATCTTTCGCCTCTGAAAAAGATGCACTGTTGGAGAATGTTAAACAGCGTAACGACAAGAACAGGAGCACCATGATGAAAATGACGAAACTGGCAACTCTCTTCCTGACGGCAACCCTCACCCTGGCAAGCGGCAGCGTTCTTGCGGCTGAAACGAGCTCATCGGGTAACGGCGATGCTAACGCGGCTGCGTCAGCAGGCCAGGTGGCCCCTGATGCCAAACAGAATGTCGCCCCGAACAATGTCGATAACAGCCAAATTAATAACGGGAACACCAACACTGGCGGCACGATGCTGCACCCTGATGGTACCGACTCCGGTACCATGAATCATGACAATATGAGCAAGGATGAGGTTCACAAAAACACAATGTGTAAAGACGGCCGTTGCCCGGACGCGAATGACAAAGTGGGCGATGATGCCAATACCAAAACGGATGGTACAACCCAGTAACCGGTTATTGATTTAACTGCGAAAGGAGAGCTCAGGCTCTCCTTTCTTTTTGAGTAACTTATTAAAAACGCTACACTAATAACAATAACGAATCAGGAAAGATAACATGGCTCACACACATTCCCACGCCTCCGGCGACGACAACGCTAAACGCCTGCTGCTGGCCTTCGGCGTTACCGCCACCTTCATGATTATTGAGGTCATCGGCGGTTTGATCTCCGGCTCCCTGGCGCTGCTGGCTGACGCCGGACATATGCTTACCGATGCAGCAGCGCTGCTTTTTGCCCTCCTGGCCGTACAGTTTGCCCGTCGTCCTCCTAATGCACGCCATACATTCGGCTGGCTGAGGCTGACGACGCTTGCCGCGTTTGTTAATGCGATTGCGCTGGTGGTCATTACCCTTCTTATCGTCTGGGAGGCCATTCAGCGCTTCAGACACCCTCAGCCGGTCGCCGGGATGACAATGATGGCGATCGCCGTGGCGGGGCTGCTTGCCAATCTTCTGGCCTTCTGGATTTTGCATCGCGGCAGTGGCGAAAAGAACCTTAACGTACGCGCCGCGGCTCTGCATGTGATGGGAGATTTACTGGGCTCGGTGGGAGCCATTGTTGCCGCACTGGTGATCCTCTACACCGGCTGGACGCCTGTCGACCCTATTCTTTCTGTACTGGTCTCGTGTCTGGTGTTACGCAGCGCCTGGCGGCTATTGAAGGAGAGCGTCAATGAGTTGCTGGAGGGGGCGCCCGCCTCTGTGGATATCGCCGAGTTAAAACGTAATCTGCATCGTTCAGTTCCTGAAGTACGTAACGTCCACCACGTACACGTCTGGCTGGTGGGCGAGAAACCGGTTATGACGTTGCACGTCCAGGTGATCCCGCCGCACGACCACGATGCGCTACTCGAACGCATCCAGCACTTTCTTGAACATCACTATGAAATTGGTCACGCGACCATCCAGATGGAGTACCAGCCCTGTAACGGGCCGGATTGCCACCTGAATGAGGCGCAGTCCGACCATTCACATCATCACCACCATTAACTGGAGAGCGCGTGAGAGCCTCGCTCACGCGCGCTGTTAATCCACATCCGGCTTCCGTTCAGGGCAATAAAGGTCAACAGCAGATATTCCAGAGACATCGCATAGACGCCCTGCAGGGCGAAAATCACCACGCTGATGACATTGATGATGACCCACAGCAGCCAGTTCTCAACGTATTTACGGGTCATCAGGATCATCGCCGCAATGGACAGCACCATCATGCAGGAATCCCAGAACGGGAAAGCATCCGGCTGAAGTTCCGGCATCGTCACATGCAAACCGATGCCGGACATAACCGCCACAGCAATGCGGGTCAGGAAAGCAAATACCGGGTTAATGTAGACCGTCATTAAACCAATGGCGACCACACAGGCGACAAACCAGGCGATGGCTTTCGGCAAAGGTAACCAGCGGATCTGCAGCTCGGCTTCCTGCTGACTGTTCTGCCGTGACCATGCGTACCACCCGTAGATATTGGCCGCAAAAAAGAACAGCTGCAAAAGCAAGCTTGCGTAGAGCTGGATCTGGAAGAAGATAATCGCAAACAGCGTAACGTTAATGAGCCCGAACGCGTAATTGCTGATCTTCTCCAGGCTTGCGAGCCAGATACAGAGTAATCCCGCCAGCGTGCCAACGGCCTCAATCCATGACAGGTCATAGCCACCTGCACCAATCGGTATATGAACCAGAATGTTTTGTGTGCTAAAAAAATCCATCTTTTCCCCGGGACGTAGTGAATTAAGTACGTAGTGTAGCCGCAAAATCCAGCATGCGGTTAAGTGGAACTAACGCGCCTTCACGCAGAGCGGCATCCACATGGATTTCATGCGCCGCACCGCCGGTTTCTAACCCTTCGGCAATCGCTTTCAGGCCGTTCATCGCCATCCACGGACAGTGCGCACAGCTGCGGCACGTGGCCCCCTCGCCTGCGGTTGGCGCTTCGAGGAGCTCTTTCTCCGGCACGGCCTGCTGCATCTTGTAGAAGATACCGCGATCGGTCGCCACGATAAGCTGCTTATGCGGCAACGTTCTGGCAGCATTAATAAGCTGGCTGGTTGAACCCACGGCATCGGCCATGTCGACAATCGACTGCGGTGATTCAGGATGAACAAGAATAGCGGCATCAGGGTAAAGCGCCTTCATGCGGGACAGTGCCTGCGTCTTGAACTCGTCATGAACGATGCAGGCGCCCTGCCAGCAGAGCACGTCTGCCCCGGTCTGCTTCTGGACGTAGCTTCCCAGATGGCGGTCGGGTGCCCAGATAATCTTCTCACCCAGGCTGTCCAGGTGCTCAATCAGTTCAACGGCGATGCTCGACGTAACAACCCAGTCTGCGCGCGCTTTCACTGCAGCCGACGTATTGGCGTACACCACCACGGTCCGGTCAGGATGGGCATCGCAGAAGGCCGAGAATTCGTCAATCGGACAGCCGAGATCCAGTGAACACTCCGCGTTCAGCGTTGGCATCAGGATGGTTTTTTCAGGGCTAAGGATTTTTGCCGTTTCCCCCATAAAACGCACCCCCGCAACCAGGAGCGTGGAAGCAGGATGTTTTGCACCAAAGCGCGCCATCTCCAGAGAGTCAGAAATACAGCCTCCGGTCTCTTCCGCCAGCTGCTGGATTTCCGGGTCGGTGTAGTAATGTGCCACCATCACGGCATCTCGCTCTTTGAGAAGACGCTTGATTTTCTCACGGTAGAACTGCTTTTCATCCATGCTCAGCGGAACAGGCTTCGGCGGGAAGGGATAGATTGCGGCTTCAGGATCAAACATCACGCTCATTATGGCTTCTCGTTTTACTGGCTTAACAATATTGCCTTTCTTTTGCCTGACATAGCAAAACGCAGGGCAATTGTGTTTTGTATACTAAACAAGATAGCGAATCTGGAGTGAAAAGTCACCGGGAATAGATGTGCGGAGCATTTGTTGTATCGCAGATAGCAAAAAAGCGCCTTTAGGGCGCTTTTTAACATTGGTGGGTCGTGCAGGATTCGAACCTGCGACCAATTGATTAAAAGTCAACTGCTCTACCAACTGAGCTAACGACCCCTTGCGGGGTTTTTTTTCGAAG